>JAEZJL010000366.1 GCA_023415815.1 Bacillota bacterium
GGTATATACGGCGCTCCTCTCCTGCATTCCGGTATGGCTTATATTTTCCTTTATTATCGCGCAGGCATCTCCGCTCCTGTCCACAAACACTGCCGAAGCTGCTCCCCTGCTCAGAGCCTCAATGCCCAGGCTGCCCGTCCCTGCAAACAGGTCCAGCACCTCGCTGCCTACCATGTATGGCGCCAGTGTATTAAAAAGCGATTCCTTCACACGGTCCGCCGTGGGCCTCGTGGCATCCCCTTTAAGGGTTTTCAGCTTATGTCCTTTTACCTCTCCGGCTATCACTCTAAGAATAATTCAGCACCTCAATTCATACTCAGTTTTTGTCCGGCTCCGGCAAACCTCTCCGTCACACTCTGTCTTAACAGCCTGTTTTCGGGGTCTTCAAGCGGCCTGTCCCGCCGCAGGAGCTCCCGGGCCGCCTCCTGGGCCGATTTTAGTATATCCATATCCCTGAAAAGATTTGCTATTTTCAGGTCGGGAATGCCATGCTGCCTTGTCCCGAAAAATTCGCCGGGTCCGCGCAGCTCCAGGTCCTTCTCCGATATGATAAAGCCGTCGCCCGTCTTTTCCATGACCTTCATGCGCTCCCGCGATATATCGGTCCCGCTTTCATTGAACAGGATGCAGTACGATTGATGCTCGCCCCTGCCCACCCTGCCCCTCAGCTGGTGCAGCTGCGCCAGGCCGAACCTCTCCGCGTTCTCCACCACCATCAGGGTCGCATTGGGTACGTTGACGCCCACCTCTATGACGGTGGTCGATACCAGAATCTTTATCCTTCCCTCGGCAAAGCCTTCCATCATCGCTTCCTTGTCCTTCGGCTTCATCCTTCCGTGTATGAGTCCCACCTCAAGACCTCTGAAATCCTGCTCCGCTATCCTCTTCGCCAGCTCCGAGGCGGCCCTGGCCTCGACCGCGTCGGATTCCTCGACCAATGGACATACGATATATACCTGTCTGCCGTCGGACACGTTCTTCCTTATAAAATTATTTATCCTTTCGCGCATGCTCCCGTCCACGGCATAGGTCGTAATCCGCTTCCTGCCGGGCGGCAGCTCGTCTATCACCGAGATATCGAGGTCGCCGTACAGTATGAGCGCCAGAGTCCTTGGAATCGGAGTGGCGGTCATTACAAGGATATCCGGGTTCCCGCCCTTCTGCGAAAGCGCGGCCCTCTGCCTGACGCCGAACCTGTGCTGCTCATCCGTCACCACAAGGCCGAGGCGTTCGAAAACGACATTCTCCTCCAGCAGCGCATGCGTACCGACTACAATATCAATCGCGCCGGTTTTTATCTCCTCCAGGAGCTCGAGCTTTGCTTTTTTAGGCAGGCTGCCCGTAAGAAGCGCCGTCTTTATACCATAGTTTTTCAACAGCCCGGCCAGGGACTTGAAATGCTGTCCGGCGAGAATCTCGGTGGGCGCCATAAGAGCCCCCTGATAGCCGCTCGCAGCCGCCTTCACAAGCGCCGCAGCCGCCACGATGGTCTTGCCTGAGCCTACGTCGCCCTGCACGAGCCTGTTCATGACCCGCCCGCTTTCCATGTCCTTCTCTATTTCGGAAAATACTCTGACCTGCGCCCCCGTCAGCTTGAAGGGGAGGCCCTCTATAAAAGCCACGGCTTCCTTCCCGCCCTTGAAGCTTATACCCTTCGCGTTCTTTTCCAAGGCGTTCTTTATATTGAAAAGCCCGAGCTGTAAAAGCAGCAGCTCTTCAAAGGCAAGCCTGTATCTCGCGTTTTTAAAATCCTCGTCGCTGCGCGGAAAATGGATATTTGATATGGAATAGTTTATCTCGCTGAGGCGGCATTTGTTTCTGAGCCATTGGGGAAGTATTTCCTCCATGCCCCCTGAGACAAGCTCCAGCGAGCTTCGTATCGCCGATCTTATAATATTCTGGGTCAGGCTTCCGGTGGCCGGGTAAATGGGCACGATCCTGCAGGTATTTTTCAGCTCCCTGTCGTCGAGCTTTTCATAAACCGGGTTCAATACCTCAAAGGTCCTGCGCTTTGTTACCTTTCCGAAAAAGACATACCTTTCCCCCACCTCGAAGGTGTTTTTAATATAAGGCTGGTTGAACCATATTGCATTGATGACGCCGGTTTCATCCCTTATGCTCACCCTGGTGATCAAAAGGCCCTTCCTCGGCCTGGATTCAACCGCCTTCGAAGCAATAACGCCTTCGAAAGACGATTGTTCGCCGTCCTCGAGCTCAAAAAGCCTTTTCAGCTTGCTCCTGTCTTCATAATCCCTCGGAAAATGCGTGACGGCATCGCCGATCGTAAATATGCCGAGCCTTTGAAACAGCGCGGCTCTGGCTTCACCCACGCCCTTGAGATATTGGATCGGTTTTCGCAGGATTGCTCCGGTATCTTCCTTCATCAATTTTCCCCTATAATTTGTTAAAAGCTTGTCCGCTTCTACTATTTTAATATATGGCACTGCTATTTACCATAATAATTAAAACATTTGTAAAAAATCCTTGCAGGAGCTCGAGCTTATGTGTTAGAATGATAATGCTTTTGTAAAAACGACGATTTCTCCGGTCTGAAGGAGGTGTGATATAGATGGCAAAATGCGATGTATGCAGCAAGGATACCGTTTACGGAAATAACGTAAGTCATTCCGTGAGAAGGACCAACAGGTCGTGGAAGCCCAATGTCAAGAAGATCAGGATACTTGAAAACGGCACTCCCAAATCGATCAATATCTGTTCCAGATGCCTGCGCTCAAACAAGGTTACCAGATCCGTATGAGCTTTTTAAGTCAATAAACCGCTTAAATTTTTCAAGCAGCATAAAAAAGCGTTAAAACGCTTTTTTTATGCTGCCCGGGTTTTTATCATAAGCTTCAACCCATTCTAAGTACTTTCTTGATCAGGTTCCCGAAAAACCTCGGCATCTTGACCACCATTATTCTCATCACCAAATTCCCCTTCCGAAAAGGTCTGATATATTCCATTATATTCAGATTGCGATTTTTGGTGAATGCGGCCTGGTCTTAAATATGTTGCTTTTGAATAAAGTATAGGTAAGAGCATCACATAAAGCGGGAATTCCAGAGTGCATATCATCATTGTCACCAATTACAGGAGAAAGGCCTTCCTACTGGCCGCAATAATTTTCTTTCAGGTATTGATGTTCGTTACGGGCGATTACCTTTTAAAAAACAGCCTGCTTCTGAATGTTACCATAGACAGCTGTATGGAATTTTCGTATCCCATGAGCATCGTCATCGACAACATATTTGTGAGCAGCGTCGCGGGAGACGGCAGCATACAGTCCTCCGCCCCGTTCTCCAGGCCGGTCTCGCGGCAGCAATTCACAAACTACAAATCGCTCCAGGGCAGGTTCAGCTTCGACTATCCCTCGGCTTTTACCATAGCGGCCCAGGAATTCGGTGGTACCGACATCCTTTACCATATAGATTTCCGCAGCAAAACGGACACGGATCACGGCTTCGTACAGGTATGGAACATGCCGGGCTCACTGGACGAATTCCTGAAAAGCGCTAAAAGCAGCTCTCAGCAGACCTTCGGATACTTTAAAACCGGAGACATAAAGGTAAACGGCATTCCCGGCTATTTCTGGGACTACTCCGTGCTGGCCGGGGACAATTATTACAAGGGCATCGAGGTGTTTTTGAAAAAGGACGGGCGCATGTACAGGATAAGCTATTTCGTGCCTGAGCCCGACTGGAGCGAGCAGCGCTCCGAGCTCTTCCGGAATATGGTGAAATCCTTTAAAATACTGTAGCCCCGGCTCATTCCCCGGCTTTTATTCGACCAGCCGTCTTGCAACCTTTATACAGTTCCTGCCAGCCGCCTTGGCGTCGTACAGCGCGTCGTCCGCCGTCCTGAGAAGCTCTCCCTCGGAAAGCGCGCATTCGCTGAAGCAGGATACGCCGAAGCTCACGGTGACGCTGGCGGCCACCAGGTTGTCCTTTATGACATGCTGGGATATCATCTTTCTCAATGACTCGACCTTCTCGTATGCCTCGTTAAGATTGGTGCGGGGGAAAAGTATTATGAATTCCTCCCCGCCGAAGCGGGCGATGATGTCGTTTTTCCTCAAGCAAGCCGAAAC
>JAEZJL010000382.1 GCA_023415815.1 Bacillota bacterium
GGTCCAGGTCGTACCCGGAAAGACGCGAGCCGCTTTCGGCCGCTTTTATTTTAACCGCGCGTTTCATCACGCCGTAGAGGCCCTTGCCTGCTATGGCATACTGGTCCTGCCCGTCCTCGGTAAGCTCCGGCGGATACAGCTCCCCGTCCGTATCCAGTACCCTCACCATCCCGATAAGCCGGTCAAAATTGTCGTCCGCCGCCGCCAGGCCGGTGCCGCAGACCAGCAGGAGAGATCTGTCCTCCGGCCGGATGTCCATCAGCGAAACCCCTCCGTAATGCGCAATGATTGCGTCCATATTGTAGTATAGGGTTTTCAGGTTAATCCCGTTGGCGTCGGCATAAACCTGAAAATTTCTTTTGAAATTGAGCTCAGGGACTATCTCGCGCTCACTGCGCGCGGTCATTTTCAAGATCGTCGGCACTTTTGTGCGGTGGAACGGCACGCCGTTTACAATCAGCGTCGGCTGGGATACTCCCACGGTAACAGGCTTGCCGCTGGTAAGATAGCGCCAGAAATTTCTGTTTTTCTTGAGAATATCATCGAGAAACGCATAGAGCTCGGTCGGAGCAGCAGGATTTTTTACCGACAGGAATTCGTCGATGCGAAGGGTGCCGTCCTTCATTTCTCCCAGCATCACCTTTGTATTGGAGCCTCCGATTGAAATGCCCAACGACTGCGGATGATTTAGAAAAGCTTCGGGCTTCCTTCGGGCAATTTCAAAATGGCGGAACATATTTGCATCAAGGTCCAGCGCGTCGTTTTCAAGATACCTGTCAACCAGTCTTCTGAGATGAGTCTTTTCGTCAAATTTGAGCCTTTGCAGCAGCTTCACAATCAGCACCTCTTTCAAAGTTTACTATCGCGTCCGGTTTAATTCCCGATTTTAATACCGCTCAGCCTGTTATGTCAACAAGAAAAAATAATATTATTTAATCAAGCAAAAACCGAAAAAAAAGTAAATGAAAACGGTAAATCAATATATTGTCTGGGCGTATTCATTTTGCTACAATCATTTAAAATTCCGGAGCTGCCGGTTTACAACACACCAGTTTTATGAATAACCGGCTTAAAGACGATTAAGGAGTGAACGCGCTATATGAAAACGCAAAAATGTCTGTCGGAGAACTGGCAAATCCATAAGCTTTCTCCTTCACAAACCGCACCTTCCGAGATACTTTCCTTACCTGCCTCGATTGTTAAAATAGCAGACGGGTGGCACGACGCCAAGGCCATGCCCGCTCAGGTACATGATATTTTAATCCAAAACGGCATCATCGAAAATTATGCTCTGGAGGGGTGCTGCGACAAATATGAATGGGTGGCCGAACAGGATTGGCTGTACCGGTGCGTGTTCAGCTGCGATACCCCCGAAGCAATGTCGTATCTTTACCTTAAGGGTCTCGACACCCTTACGGATGTTTACCTGAACGGCAAGCATGTAGCAAAGCATATCTCTATGTACCGCCCACTGAAGGTCGATACCTCCGGTTTGCTGGAATCCGAAAATGTATTGGTGCTTCACTTCCATTCCCCATGGGAGTATGTAAAAAATTATAAATCGCCGGAAGGGCAGCCGGAAAAAATCGGTGCGACAAGAGGCCTCAGAAAATCCTCGAACGATTTCTCCAGGTACCTGGGGGCTCAACCGCGCTATTCCACGCCGATAGGCGTTTTCGACGACGTCGTCCTGACGCTGGTTGGCTCCGCCGAAATCGAATACCTGGACGTCGGCTCGCGTCTTAATCACGATTACACCGAAGGCATGGTAGATATAAATGCGCAATTGAATCTAAGCGCCGCCGGCGAGTATAAAGTAAAGGCCTTTGTCAGGGATGAGAACGGCGCCGTTGTCTGTTCGGAGGAAGCTTATGTAAATCATGAGCCGGGCAAAGCCAACGTCGGTTTCACGCTAAAAGTCCGGAACCCCGAACTATGGTGGCCCAAGGGTTATGGCGCTCATCCCCTGTACGAGATATGTGCCGAAGTGACGAAGGACGGAAGGCTCTGCGACGCCGAATCGAAGAAAATAGGCTTCAGAGAGGTCGCTATGGAAGCCCTGTTCGACTTCAGGATAAACGGCAAGCCTGTAAAGCTGTGGGGCGGCAACTTTGCTCCCATAGGCGTCGGCGGAATATCCCACTGCTTCGATTACGAACGCTTTAAGGATGTGATGGACCTCGTAGAAAACGGTATGAATGCCCTGCGCATATGGGGTCCCGGCGACCCCTACGCCGATGCGCTCTATGACGAGGCCGACAGGAGGGGAATTCTCCTGTGGCAGGAATTCTACGGCGGTTCAAATATGCACCCCGAGACCGAAGCCTTCTTCGGCGAGTGCATACTGGACGCCGAATATCTTTTGAAGCGCCTCAAGCACAGGCCCGGCATACTCCTGTGGTGCGGGGGCAACGAGTTTTTCATGTGGGCGCACATGGAGGACCCGGAGCAGCACTTCTACGGCGAGCGGCTTTACCTTGACGAATACAGGGAGCTGTGCAGGCGTCTGGACCCCTCCAGATTCTACTACCCAAGCTGCCCTGTGGGCGGCAGTTACCCGAATGATCCTATAGGCGGGGACACGCACGGCCTTGAGCATCACTGGTATTTTGTGCCGGGTATCGACTACCCGTATTTTTTCAGTGAAAATACCAGGGTATCGCCGCCTTCCATGAAGAGCATGCTTCGTTTTATGACTCCCGAGGAAATATGGCCCTCCGGATATACCGGAAAAATATTGCACGGCGATGTCTACCAGATCCCCGAACGCTGGATATATCACTCCGCCGAGGCGTCAAACGCAATGTGGGACAAATTCGGCCCCGTTGAGTATTTCTATGATCCTACCAACGGAGAGGAGCTTGTATATTCCACCGCAGCGGCGCGCGGATGGCATTTCAAGGACGCCGTCGAGAAATGCAGGCGCGGCAGGCCGCATTACGAAAAGGAGCGCCCCCGCAGGTGTTTCGGCCATTTCGTCTGGAAGCTTAACGCTACCCTGCCTGAAATATATTCCTCGGTCATAGACTACTATTCCGAGCCTTATATACCCTATTATGCAATGATACGCGCTTATGAGCCGGTGCTGGTCTCCTTCGAGATTGACGACCGGATTTACATATGGGCCGTTAACGACTCCGGGGAAAAAGTCCGGGGCACCCTTGTATTCAAGCTGTTTGACCATCGGAATAACAAGTTCGTAAAGACCCTGGAATTCCCTGTAAGCGTTGAGCACGACGAATCCATACTTGTCACAGACTTAAACGGGCTCGGTGTGGTAAACAGGCAGCACATCCTCTGCGCCTGGCTCTACGATACGGATGGTAGGCTCCTTGCCGAAAAGATCGACTACCTGGATACCGAGCGTCATTTCACCTTCCAGGACGCAAAGCTGCAGCTGCGCGCCGAGGGCGACGAGCTGGTGGTTACTACGGATAAATTCGCCCGCTGCGTCGAGCTTGAAGGCGACGACAGGGGCGATCAATTCAACTGGCTGTTCTCCGACAATTATTTTGACGTCCTGCCCGGATACGAGAAGCGCATAAAAATAAAAGGCAGGCATAAAGCCGGGGTTATTACCGCTAAAGCCCATTACTCCGCGAATATCACAAAGATAGACTATAACGCGGAGTGACGGCCTTAATGCCCTGGAAGTACTGCCGCTGCCGGCCGGTTAATTAATTACGAATAACACAAAGGGGATTTGACTTATGAACGAATCAGGAATCGATGGCAGAATTTCAATGAAATCGGTTAAATGTACAATAAAATCGCTTTTGAATTCAAACAGGCAGGTTATAAAAAATGATGAGGAATATGTGAACAGAGCTGCGGATCAGCAAATTTCTCTTGAACTGTTCACTGAGTTGAAATCATCCATGCAGTATATAGGCGTCACGGATAATTTCAAAGAGGTTATTGACAGCTTCAGGGTTCCTGAAGGAGAGACGCCGGCGGGATTTCGCACCGAGGTATTAATAAATAACGACGGTGTCGTTAAATTAGATCTGGCGAGAGATATCTCATATGATAAAAACGGTATAAAGAGGCCGACAAACGTCCTTTTTTCCGCCGACAGCGCCAATCCGTACGAAGTGGCGCCGATCAAGGACATGATCGCAAACCTGACCTGCAATCCCGGAATAATCTACGATTTGTTTATTAATAACCCAAAGGCAAATATCGGTAATAAATTCAAGAACAGGGACGAGGTAATGGCTGAAATCGGGCGCATCCTTGGACCGGGAGTCGATATCAGCGTCGAGCTGAATGACCCGTTTAATGCCTCGGAGCAGCAAGTCCTTGAAGAAGCGGCAAAGTTTAAAGAAATGCTTTCCAAATATCGCGTCGTCATAAAAGTGCCTCATACGGGGCCGGTGAATGCGAATAATGTAGGCGAGCTTCTGAACGGGGATAAGAAATTCCAGAGACGATATAATGAAGGGGCTACCGGAGACTTTGTCAGAGGCCACAACCTGGCGCTGCTGCTCCACGAAAACGGGTACAGGGTGAACTTTACGCTGATGTTTGAGCCTTACCAGACAGCCCTGGCGCTGCAGGCGAAGCCATATTTTATCAATACGTTTTTAAGGCACAGAAATGCTCAGAGCTACCGCATAAAGAGCCTTTTGAACGCCTATAAAACAGGCGGCGACGATATATTCCTCAAGCAGCTCAGAAGCTATATGCTGGATATGGATTACCTGTCGGCCAGGGAAACCGATATTGATTTAAGCAAAGTAAGGGAGACTGCCGAACTGCTGCTTGACTATAGAAAGCTTGATTCGGATGAGGGAAGGGACGGATTGGATGCGGCAAGGCACAGCTTGAGGGTGCTCAGACAGTCCAACCTGCCTGAAAGCAAGCTCATCATATGCAGTATGGAAGGCCCGAGAAACTATCCCGACATCGATAAGATGCTATTGGAAGATGAATTTAAGGATATGGCGGGCAGAGTGATTATCACAACCGAACCTGCATATCTCGTACAGTTTACCTCCTGTAACCAGGTTGTATCCTATCAGAGAAGATTTATGAATGCAGCGAATGGTCAAAGCTGACAGCCGCTTTTAGAGGTCCGCAGAATATATTCATAGGTACGGCCCGAAGATGAAGCAGGCAGGGGATTGCGGCATACGCATCCCTCTGCCTGCATAGCTTTGTGCCTTGCAGTTTATTTTATTGCGACCGGTATCCATATTTCAACCTTACAAATATCCGCAGCCTCGTCCCATTCAACATATTTTTCAATTGTGGGCAATCCTGATTTTTTATAAATGCTTTGCGGAAGAAACTCATTGTTGACTTTTTGCCATGTATCTCCAAGAATATGATCCGATATTGCGCCCCTTGCTTCAAAAATCAGCCATGTTGCAGCCGGATACGTATAGCTTTCCAGCTCAGGGATATCTTCTTTCTCCCACTCGACGCCGCACATATAATCATTGCTTCCGTCTTCGCCAAAACCGAAGCACAGCCCTAAATCACAGAGATGCCCGCTAAGCTCTTCCATAACGGCGGCGCTTCCGTCACTTTTTACGATCGCCCATGTGCCCCCGCCATACGGAGTCGTCCTTCTTCTGCCTATTACCTTGAACGGCTGTCGTTCAAGCTTTTTGTAGTCCATTTTATAAACCCCCTTTATTTTGAGTACGAAGTTCAGGCGGCAATAGAAAGCCAGCTTTGTACCGGGATTTTTTGCCATGTTGGGCATAATGCCGTGCAGCCGCTTAAAGGCCACGCTGAAGGCGTCTGACGATTCATAACCGTATTTCAGGGCTATGTCGATCACTTTAGCATTGGTATTCTGCAATTCATATGCCGCACCGGTAAGCCTCCTGTTCCGGATATATTCCGACAGGGGGATACCGGTGATCAGAATAAACGAACGCTGGAATACCGGAAAGGGACAGCCCATAATCCTGCTTATATTTTCATTATCTATGTCGCCGGTCAGATGATCTTCCACATAATCGACAACGGCATTCATCCGATCTATCCATTCCATCGCTTCAGCTCCCTATCGCCATGCCCGGCAGCGTCTTATTCAAACCCGCCGTCCATGCTGTTTCTCACCCTTAAATGTATTATATTGAGTTTTACAGGCTTCTTCCCGTTATTTCTCATACAGATATTAACGGATTGGCATGCATATGCGAATTCCGTTAAACCGGTTCTGGCACATTCCAGCCAGTCTAGCCGGAGAAATATTGCTAGACGGTTTTTAGCCCGGTATAAAGATTTATAATGTCACCAAATAAAAATCAATATTGATATCTATTTCGGCATTGCTTCCCTTTTCATGTTAATCGGCCAAATCCACAATACATTATTATATAACAAAAACCGTTTGCTGGCATCTGCTCCTGCGGCTTAAGGCCGCGCGTCCGAGGGACTTAAATCTTTTTGTTTTGGGATACTAATCATAGCTGCTTCAGTCTGAAAGGAGTATTCGGGTGACTAATGATAAGATAAAAGAAATTATAACCGTTTGCATGAAAGACAGAGCGCTTTGCCGAATCTTGCTGCGTTTTGATGTAAATGACAGGTACTATCTTCCGCTTCTTATCGGCGATAAGCTGTTTTTAGGCGCAGAAGATGATGATTTCATTTTAGACGGATATACCGTCAGACACTTCAGGGATGTTACCAAAGCTCAGACAAAGAATGATATGTACAATAAAATATTGAAAAAAGAAGGCGTGATTGATGATATAGCAATACCGGATATCACTATAACAAATTGGGAAACTATTTTTAAATCCCTGCAAAAAACAAATAAAAACATCATTGTTGAAAAAGAAAGCCTTAACAATGAGGAATGTGAATTTACAATCGGGCGGATTGAAAAAATATACAAGCATTTCGCTTATATCAGGCACTTCGATGCTGACGGCATATGGC
>JAEZJL010000447.1 GCA_023415815.1 Bacillota bacterium
CTTACCCAGACTATACCATGAGTCCCTCAGCCTGAACCTTATTTCCTCGTCCACAGTCCGTTCTATCACATCGTTGAGGTTCCGTCTCATTTCGATGAATTCGATCATATTGAATTCCTGTTTTTCAAGCAGCTTTTCAATATCAGCTATCCAGTCGATAATATGATCGGATCCTATAAACTCCCCCTCGGGAAGCTTCTTCTTCAAGTGTGCCACCACCAGCTTTACGGCCTTTCTTTTAACATCAATGTCTGTTTGCACTTTTTTAGCAGCTTCTTTCGCCATTCATCATCACCCCTTAGTGCAGAAAAATTCACTGTTTACAAACACATTCACATTGTTTTCGGCACAATGCAAAAAACAACATCCACCTTAACAATTATATAATAATATGGTTATAATTGCAAACTTTATACTGCACAAGATGTATGGCTGATGAGGGGTGGAATCAATAGGTCACCAAACGCCTGCCCTGAAGCTTCTGCACATCCAGCAGGCTTTCCTTGTCTTTGGGTACGGTGACCGCCGCAGGGTCGCCGTCGCTGACGAATTGCTTGTCTCTTTTCATTTCCTTGAGCCACCAGGCAAGATCGGCTTCGACGGGAACAATGCCCGAAGCCCTCACCCTGTGTATGGAAAGCAGGTTCAGCTTAGCGGTGAACGGAGAATATGCCGGGTCCCAGCCAACCTCCACGATGCCTTTGTTCTCGTATTTGACGCCCTCGTATTCGCCCTTTTCCACATACTGCTGCAGTTCCTTCGAGGGCAGGCCGTACGGCAGGGAAAATGCATTAAACGTATATCCCGGTATCAGCTCGTACATTTTCTTCTGGTTGCCGCCGATCTCCTTCTGTATTTCCCCGGCTGTCTTTGCTTCGTTAAGCTTGATATGCGTATAGGTGTGGTTGCCTATTTCAAAGCCCTTGTCGATCAGGTATTTGAGCCTGTCGGGAACTGTCCCCTTGCCAGGGAAGGTATTGTTCCCGAGGTTTACAAAAAAGGTGGCTTTAAGGCCGAAATCAGGGTGCGTCTTGTTGAATTCTTCCATGATCCCCACGGCCGAGTCCTTATTGACGGCAGGGACGCCGTTTTCCTCCACAAGATTGAACTGCCCTGCGGTTCCGTCGTCGAAGGTGAATACCATGGGAATAAAGCCTGCCGGCGTATCGATATTGCCGTTCATATAGTCGCTGAAGCTGATAAGCCTGTAACCGGAGCCGTAGAGAGTGCCAAGGAGGTTTCTGAAATCCCCGAAGGTGGTCGTGTAAGCCTTGTCGCCCTTTTTATAAGTCTCCACAAAATTGTGGAACATCACGACCATGATCTTTCCCGACTCGTCGGGCTTTACGGTGTTGAGGTCAATCGGAGGCTTTGTGCTCTCCGGAGCCGCGGTGCTCTCAGGTACCGGAGTGGCTTCCGGGGCCGGGGTGGCTTCCTGTGAGACCTCAGGGACATTATCGGCCGTGCTTTGGGGAGTCTGAAGCTCCGGATCCTGCTTTTCCGCAGCACCCCTGCCGCAGCCTGCAAGCACGATTGAAATTGAAAGTACAATAATTACTGGAATAATCAAGGATTTTGAATATTTGAGCATATGGCGCACCTTATCCCCCGGATAAACTTATGCTAATTATAGCACTTGTATTCTGACGGTTTCAAACACAAAATGTTCCGCCGTTATTTATTTTTCTATAAAAACAAACGGATTATGACAAGAAATGTGAGGGGACACTTCTTCAAAATCCGTTATAAGAAATGTCCCCTTCTGACGCTAAAGCTATCCGGGACACTTCTTCAAAATCCGACGAAAGGTATAAAATAACATCGTTGTAGCAAAATATCCATGAGGTGCAATGATGGAATACACGTTTTTCTATATATCGGTGGCATTCATGCTGTTGCTGCTGGTAATCACGGCTTGCTTCAGAAAAATAAACGCCGCGGCGGTAATAACGGGTATGGTGTCCGTCGGCTACTCCGCGATTTTTGACACTACCTTCGGAGACCGCCTCGGGCTTTATTATTATATAAGCCCCTCCGTCTCTTCGCTCTATTATATCCTGAGCGCCGTGTTCATTTACTTGGTTTCAAATATAATATTCCTCGTCTTCCTGCCTGAAAATCCCGGCAGGCTTATAATGTATACAGCCCTCTGGATTGCGGGTATGATGCTTTTCGAATATGCCAGCCTACTGACGCGCACTCTGGTATTCACGGGCTGGAGAATGTTCCCTTGGTCCCCTCTGGCATATATCGCGACCTATGCGTGGCTAATCCTGCTTTACCGTTATCTCGGCAGGAGGATAAAAACCGCGCCGCCATGCTGAAGCTCACTTTCCCAGCTGATGTCTTTGTAAAAGCAGCCTTGAGGCAATGCCGGTGATTTTGACAAAATTGACGCCTACCGGGAAATTATAGATAAAATACCTGAAGCCCGGCAGCTTCATCGCTGTAAGCATATTGTCATAACCCCTGTTGGACATGGTATTGAAAACATTTCTGAACTGCCTCATATCATTGTTTCGGTTCATTATGCTTTTAATCTGCTTTTCATAGTCGATTCCCCTGACAATGGTCCTGGCCGCGCTGACGCCGCTGACGATGGCGTTGAAATGCCCAAAGCCCAGAAACGGGTCGAGACCGCCTCCTGCATTGCCGATCATGATTATATTTTCGATGATGTGCGGGTATACGTATCCGGCTCTGTGCTCCATCTTGAATTCCTCGCCTATGGCATATTTGATATTCTCCGAATACAAAAAGAGATCCCAGTAATAGTCTATTTCCTTCTCATTTATATCGGTCACGACAAGTATCAGCGCCGCCTTGTCTTTATTGAAGGGGGTGAGGTATGCGTAGCCGTTTTTGCAGTAGTCCTTGTTGAGCCACATTAAAAGAGCCTCAGGATCAAAGCTCCCATACACAACGGCGCCCATTATATAGCTCTGCAGCCACTCCTGCCAGACGCCGGCTTCATAGGGAAACGAGTAATTCCCGTCCGCAACGATGACATAATCGTAATCCTTCTTGAGCTTTAAAGGGTCGGCAGCCTCGTTAAGCCTTATCCTGGAAGTCTTCAGCTGCTTCAGCAGCTGCTGCTTTACCGAAGTCGGGCTGCTTGTGTTTTCAAGCAGGTAGCCGAGGTTATTTCCCCTTACCGTTGTCTTTACATGCGGTGAGAAATGTACGAGGGATGTGAGCTTGCTCAACGGTTCAATACGGATCTGAAATTTGTCGTTAAAATATCTGAGCGAATCCTTTATCGGCCGGTGGCTCACCTCCAGCACCGCCGTGACGTGGTTGATCGGTTCCCCTATAAATCCTTTTTTTTCAAAGATATCCGGCCTGACGCCCAGCCTCTCGAGCTCGTGTGCACAGGCCAGACCCGAAAAGCCGCCGCCGATAATTGCCACCTTCATTTTTTCGCCGCCCCATTTCCTTCGTTCTCAATACTTAGCTCTTGACGGAAAAATCCTGGCTATGGTGCCGGGCGTGGCTTCAAGCCTCTCTATCCTCTGCTGGAGCCTTGCTACTGCCCGCAGCTCGTCGTCGCGCAGCTGGGCAAAGAGCTGCCTGACCTCAGGATTCCTTATCTCGATCAGGTTTTCGTTATACTGCTTCTGGCTAGCGATCCTGTATTGGAGTATGTCCCTGTATACGTCAGCTTCATTCATATTATCCACGCCTATCCCCGGATATTCAGCTTTATCATTTTATCCTTCAGCATCTCCACGTGTTCCCTTGCTTCCTTTTCGAATTCCTTGACCAATTCCCTCACTGCCGCATTTTTCTTATTTGCCGCGGCAAGAGCATGGTATTTATTTATTAAAAGGCGCTCCCTCTCAACGGCATGGGTAAATATTATGCTCAGTATATATTCCTGTTGAAGTTCTTCCACAGCTGCCTCCGTTTATAATACATTCACCCTTATTTTGCCGAAACCTCCCGTAGTTATTCCTCCGGTATGGAATCGCACGATTTACAAATAATATATAGGCTGCATTATATAAAAAAGAAAGGGAGGACCTATATGGGCCGGAATACCGATGCTCCTCAGCTTGAAAAGGGGAAAATATCCGCCTACCAGCTATGTCTGATTTGTTTAACCATGGTCATAGCCACGGCAGATGTATTCCTGCCCTCGTATGTCGCGCAGGAGGCGCAGCAGGATTCCTGGATCTCCGTTATCCTGGGCTCCGCTTCCTCCCTGCTGATCATCACGATGTTCCTGGCGCTTGGCCTCAGGTTTCCTGACAAGACCATTATCCAATATTCCTGTGACATCCTGGGCAAGCGGCTGGGCAAGCTTATCGGTTTTATTTACCTTTATTATCTGGTCGATGTCGGCTCCGCAGTAGCGAGGGAATTGGGAGAGATATTCGTTATTGCTATGAACCCGAGATCCCCTTTGCTTATATATCCCATGATAACGATTCTGGTAGGCTCCTATGCGGTAACAAGAGGCC
>JAEZJL010000009.1 GCA_023415815.1 Bacillota bacterium
GTGCGAGGTATATATTTTAAGCCCGGGCGGCGAGCTGAGCAAATACACGGTAAATAATGTCGAGAGACCCCAAAGCATGGAGGATATGCTCTCCGTTTATGAGAATAATGAAAATGCTTACAGGAACTATGTTTCAATGAGGGACAACAATCTTGACAAGTTCAAGCCGTTTTCGCCGGACATACTGTATGTTGTTAAGCCTCCGATGCTCTGGCCTTACTACCAGCTGCAGGCTGAGGCGCCGGTCAGGGCGGCAAGGGATAACGAGCTGGCCGATATCATGCTCGGCAGCGAGAGGGACAGATTCATCAAAACCGACTATTCCGGCTTCCTGCAGTTCAGCAATAGAGAGAATATGTACAAGGTCTATGACGACGGCTATCTCTCCTATAAATACCTTGCCGATGCGAGCTCTTCCGAAAAGGGCGCCGTAGGAGACGCGCTGAAGACGGCCTATGTGTTCATTAGCAAGCTTAACAGGCTGACAAACATGAAAGCGGATATTTACCTTTCGGGAATCGATGCCTCACATCAGGGCTATTACACCTTCAGGTTTGATTATAAGCTTAACGGCATGCCCGTTTTTATAAACCTCCAGTCAAAAGGCAAGGACGACGGGCCGGTCGAGAATGCCATAACGATCGATGCAAGCGCTAAAAGAGTGCTCCAGTGCGGCTGGATGCTTAGAGATTTTGCACAGGGGCAGAAGTCTCTGTATAATGACCGGTTTGACGATGTTATGGCGAATGTAAAATATGGTGATATGGCGATTGTCGACATAGCCACAGGCTATTATCTCAATTCGGCGGAGGAGGGTATATTTGACCCCTCGCTGATTATCCAGGAGAAGGGTAAGCAGGCTGTCAGCGCTTACGTTTTGCCTGCCGGGAAAGGAGAATAATATGGATTGGGCCCGGGCAAAGGTTATAATCCTTTCTATGCTGCTGGTTTTTAATATTTATCTTTTGACCAGTGTATACGGATATGTAAGGGGCGAAGGTATTACCTCCGAAACCATCGAGAATACTGAAAAGATACTGGCATCGAGAGGAGTACGGCTGGGATGCGAAATACCGCGGTATGACAGCGATACGCCCAAGCTTGTCATCGATAATGAAAAGCCGGACGTGCCTTTACTTGCGGAGAAGCTTTTGGGCAAGGGATATGAGGAAGAGGCGCAGGGCGGTACATACATAAACGGCAGTAAGAAGCTTACTTCCGACGGGAATGTGCTTCTGAGCTATACCGACGACAGCCCGGCCGGCACGGTCGATTTGAAGCGCAGAAATGCGGTGGAAAACTATGCGCACGATTTTCTCACGGATAAGGGGCTCATTGATTCCTCGTACATATTGGATGAAAAAAAAGCGAACAGCGACGGCAGCATTTACCTGAGCTATCTTGAAAAATACAAGGACTTTCTTGTCTATGACAACTATACCAGAGTTATAATTACCGAAAAGGGCGTTACCCGTGTCGAAATGCAGAAAAGCCATATCATACGCCAGTCGCCGGAAAAGACAGGCGACATTGCGACTGCGTACCAGGTACTGCTGGGCAATTTCGACGGAAAGACCTCAGTCACTATCACCGGCATCGATATCGGGTACAAGGCGGCCGGGACGCAGGATGCGAATGGGATACAGTCCTCGGAGCAGCTTCCCGCCTGGAGGATCAGAACCGGAGAAGCCGCCGGGCTGAGGTATTTCAGCCTCACCGACGGAAAGGAAATAAAATAGCGGAATTCTGTATAAATACACCTGTCTGATGTGGTATAATGTGAGGAAGAGTCCATTTATATGCAAAGGATAAAAAAGGCGGGTGTGGGATGGAGAAAATTGTTATTAATGGCCGGAGGCCGCTGAATGGCGAGGTATATGTCAGCGGCGCGAAGAACGCGGCGGTTGCTGTTGTACCGGCTGCTTTGCTGATAGAAGGCTCCTGCAGGATAGAAAATGTTCCCGATATAAAAGATACAAAAATTCTTGAAGAAACTCTCAGCCGTCTCGGGGCCGGAATAACCTTTGAGGATAAGAACACCATTCTTATAGACTCCAGCGGCGTAAATACATATAAAGCTTCATATGAGATGATAAAAAGCATGCGAGCGTCGTATTACCTGCTCGGCGCTTTGTTAGGACGCTTTGGCAGGGCTGAGGTCGCGCTTCCCGGGGGCTGCGATTTTGGTTTCAGGCCCATGGACCAGCACATTAAAGGCTTTGAAGCAATGGGCGCCCAGGTAATGATAGAGCATGGGATAATCAAGCTCAGTGCGGAAAAATTGGTAGGAAGCCAGATATATCTGGATGTCGTAAGCGTCGGGGCCACGATCAACCTCATGCTGGCCGCGGTGAGGGCGGAAGGCACGACGACCATAGAAAACGCCGCAAAAGAGCCGCACGTGGTGGATGTGGCGAATTTCCTCAACGCCTCCGGCGCAAATATCAAGGGCGCCGGCACCGATGTGATCAAGATAAAGGGCGTACAGAGACTGAAGGGCGGAGCGGTGCACTCAATCATACCGGACATGGTTGAGGCCGGCACCTTCATGATTGCCGCCGCAGCAACATACGGCGACGTCACGGTAAGGAATTTGATACCCAAGCACATGGAATCGCTGAGCGCAAAACTGGTGGAAATGAATATAAATATAATCGAGGGAGAGGACTGGATAAGGGTTGCCGGGGACAAAAAGCTCCTGAAGGCAAATATCAAGACTCTGCCTTATCCGGGCTTTCCAACCGACCTGCACCCTCCGGCAACGGTTCTTCTTTGCCTTGCCGAGGGCACCAGTACAATCACCGAAGGAATATGGCCGTCCAGGTTCCAGTACGTTGACGAACTGAAAAGGATGGGCGCGCACATAAAGGTGGAGGGCAGTATAGCGGTCGTCGAGGGGCCATGCCGGCTTTCCGGCGCCCCGATGAACGCAATCGATTTGCGGGCCGGAGCTGCGGTGGTAATTGCGGGACTGACAGCGGAGGGCACGACTGAGGTACATAATATCAAGTACATAGACAGAGGCTACGAGGACTTTGTCGGCAAGCTTAAAAACCTTGGCGCGGATATAAAAAGAGTCGTGGAATAGCGGAGACGCATATGATAAAATTCTGCAGCCTTTACAGCGGAAGCAGCGGCAACTCAATATTTCTGAGCCTTGGCTCCACCAGGCTGCTCGTGGACGCGGGGCTCAGCGCAAAACGCATCATCGAGGCGCTGACTTCCATAGGCGAGAGGCCTTCGGAGCTGAGCGCCATTCTGGTCACTCACGAGCACAGCGATCACATCAAGGGAGTGGGCATACTCTCCAGAAAATTCAACATACCTATTTACGCCAATGAAAACACCTGGACAGCGATGCAAACACTCATAGGGGCTGTCGATGTGCGCAACATGGCGTATTTTAACACGGGTTCGGAATTCGGCATAGGAGACATTGTAGTGAAGCCTTTTCCGATACCGCATGACGCCTGCGAGCCCGTGGGCTACAGTTTTTTTGCGGAAGAAAAGAAGATCACCGTCGCAACGGATATAGGCCATATGGACCTGGAGCTTTTGAATTGCATGGAAGACAGCGACCTGCTCCTGCTGGAATCAAACCACGACGTAGAAATGCTCAGGATGGGACCGTATCCCTGGCATCTGAAAAAGCGGATAGCCGGGGACAGGGGACACCTTTCCAATGAGGCTGCCGGCAAGGTCATTGCCCACATGGCCGAAAAGGGAACAAAGCGCTTTTTGCTGGGGCATTTAAGCAGGGAGAACAACTTCCCCGAGCTGGCCTACCAGACTGTCTGCAACGCCCTCTGCGAGCGCAGCATCAAAGCCGGCATGGACATCATGCTGGATGTAGCCCTGAGGGACCGGGTCGGCAGAGTAATCGAGCTGTAAACCTGCGACAGTCGGGGACGGTTCTCTGTCGCAGGCAGTGCGCAAAAGTGCCGGGGCTCGTCTAAAGAGGCTGCTGGCACGGGTGGAGCGGTATCGTATGAAAATTACAATTATAGCGGTTGGAAAACTAAAGGAGAGATACCTGAAGGAAGGCATACAGGAGTATGCAAAAAGGCTCTCGCGCTTCTGCGAGCTGCAGGTCGTCGAGGTTGAGGACGAGCAGGCGGCGGACTCATTGAGCCCCGCGCAGGAGGAGCAGGTGAAAAAGCGGGAGGGTGAAAGGATCCTGAAAAAGGTCAGGGACGGTTCTTTGCTCTGCGTCCTGGATATAAAAGGCGAGGAACCCGATTCTGTGAGCTTTGCGACTAAGCTTCAGGGCTTTTTTGTTTCCGGCTGCTCGAATATGACCTTTGTTATCGGCGGATCGCTCGGGCTTGACGCCGCCCTTGTCAAAAGAGTCGATTTCAGGCTCTCCCTGTCAAAAATGACATTCCCTCACCAGCTAGCAAGGCTGATCCTCCTGGAGCAGCTCTTCCGGGCTTTCAAAATTATGAATGGTGAGACGTACCACAAATAAGGTTCATATGCGAACAATATTGAGGACAGGAAAAGCCAAGGACAGGCTTTCACCTGTCCCCCTCGACTGGAGATTGGTTATTTAATTATGGTGTATTCATTTGAAGCATCTTCATGGACTGTGGTTGAGGTTTCTGCATTATATAGTTCTTGTTTTTTTTGAACAATAAGTTCAAAACCAGCAGCATTGATATATTTAATAAAATTTCTTAAAGTAGTGTTGACATCTGCTTTTTCTAAACGTGAAATTGCCTGTTGAGTCATACCACAATTTGCTTCAATATCCTTTTGTGTTATTTTCTGCTCCTTCCTCAAGGTTACAGCTTGCTCAATAAGCTTATATTCCTTGTCGATAGCCTCGTAAGCAGCTTTAAAGTGTTGGTCTTCATCACATTTTTGTTTTATTTTATCTTTTATATTGACCTTTTCAAATGGCATAAAAACACATCCTTTCATCTATATAAATTTCATTCCTAATTCCTTGCCTAATTGTTTTGCTCTGCTAATAGCTTTATCAAGTTCAAATTTTTCCGCCTTCCCTTTTTGCTTCTTACAAGCATGCAAAATATAAAAATTATCCTGATCCTGTATCAGATAAAAATATCGTTCTTGATAAGCAAATTTGATTTCATAAAGTTTATTCAGTAAATGTCTTGTTGTAAGAGTCTCCAAGACCTTTAAACCTTTTGCTTCAAGCTCCTCAAGGACTCTATAGCCTTCTGCAGAACTTTCGGTATCAATTGAGTCTAAGTATTCATATATAAGATTTTTGCCACCTTTCGTTGTCCATAAATGTATATTCAATTTTCAGATCCTTTCGTTACATATACTATATGCCCTTTGAGTACAATTATACAGCATATGTGATGTATTTTCAATTAATTTTACAGTATGATTTTATCCTTTGAGATCAAATACTGATTATATCTGTAGATTTTTTTGTTAAATAAAAGCTAACAAATAATCCTGATTTCAAATATTTTTTGGTTTAGTTGCCGAGTGATACGGCGAGATGTACCCTAAATAAGGTTCATATGCGAACATTATTGACATAGATAAAAAAATTTTGTTAAGTATGTCACGCTTGGCTTATTTTATTGTCTAAATATGTGTAAATATAAATTTTGTGAGGTGGGACGATGTCAGAACATACCGACGAATTGATACAAAAAGCAATGAATGGGGACAAGGAATCTCTTGAGAAATTAATTGTAGGTATAAAGGATAAAATCTACAATCTTTCACTCCGGATGCTTTGGAATCCTGTTGATGCAGAGGATGTTACACAGGAAATTCTTATCAAGGTAATTACAAGCTTATCAAAATTCCGTTCGGAAAGTAAATTTTCAACCTGGGTGTACAGTATAGCATCAAATCACTTGATTAATATCAATAAGAGGGGGCTTGAGAAGCAGGAATTATCCTTCGAAATTTTTGAAAAAGGGATAGAAGCAGGGTTCGACACAAAAGAACCCGTCATGGTTTCGGAAGCAGACAGAAATATCCTGGCAGAAGAATTGAAAGTTTCCTGTACCCATGCGATGTTGCTATGCTTGGATCGAGAACACAGAATGATATATATTTTAAGCGCTATGTTTGGAGTCAACAGCAGTGAAGGGGCGTATATTATGAATGTAACACCTGAAACATATAGAAAACGGTTATCCCGAACACGTGAGAAGATGCGAAGTTTTATGGAGGATAACTGCGGATTGGTAAACCAAAATAAGACATGCCGTTGTAATCGGCGTGTTGAGGTTGCAATTGAAAGCAGAAGAATTAATCCAGGTCAATTGATTTTTATTAATCGTCCACTGGCGGAAAACGGGCTTGTAGGAGCATGCAAGGAAGAAATGGAGGAATTTGACAAGGTATCCGCTGTTTTTACAAGCAACCCTTATTATCTGACGCCTGAAAGCGTACTTCAGGGCATCAAAAAAATAATCACATCGGATAACTATAAAATTTTAGGAGCTTAATAAAACATAGAAGGAGAACGATTATGGGAAAATTTTTATTATCTTTACTTATAGGTGCAGCTGCAGGAATAATAGACATTGTACCGATGATTTTCCAAAAACTCGACAGATACTCTATTATCTCTGCTTTTATACAGTGGGTAGTCGCTGCATTTGTGATTACTCATATTCACTTTGGCGTAGAGGGTTGGTTGAAAGGGCTCATCATCGCAATACTCATGGCTCTTCCAATAATTATTTTAGTTATGAAGACCGATGCAAAATCAGCGGTACCTATTTTGGTTATGTCTGTTATAC
>JAEZJL010000076.1 GCA_023415815.1 Bacillota bacterium
GCGGGACCTACGTCCCCGACGAACATCCCCTGGCGGGCGTTTCCAGGCTGATGAGGGGCATTGGGGAAATACAGAGGGCTTATCCCGGTTTGAAGGTCATTGCTTCGGGATTTTCCTACTTAAGGCAGTTTTCGCCCAATCTGGCGGCGGGGATGCTGGAGCAGGGATATGCCAGCCTGGCGGGCTTCGGGCGCGAGTCGCTTGCAGACCCCGGCTTCGCGAGGGATATTATGGAGCAGGGACGCGTAAATGCACGAAGGGTATGCCTGACCTGCGGCCAGTGCGCGCTGCGGCTGAGGTACGGCATGGAGACGGGCTGTGTGCTCAGGGACGATCAGTACAAGCCGGTAAGGCAGTAGAAATGGAGAGGGGAAAATGGAAAAGAGGGTAGCGGTAGTAACGGGCTCCGGCAGGGGCATAGGCAGGGCGACGGCAAAGGCCCTGTGCTCAAACGGCTATTTTACGGTGGTATCCGGCGTTACGCCGGAGGGAAAAAAGGATGACATCCTTCGTGAAATACGCGCCGTTTCGGAGGACTGCGAGTATATAAGCTGCGATATTTCCAGCGAGGCGGAACGGAACAGGCTTTTCGATACTGTTGCCGGGCGGTACGGCAGGCTGGACGTCCTGGTGAACAACGCGGGCGTTGCGCCCTTGGTGCGGCAGGACCTCCTGGAAACCACAGCCGAGAGCTTCGACAGGGTGCTGGGCATAAATTTGAGAGGCACGTTTTTCATGTGTCAGCAGGGCGCAAGGCTGATGCTTTCATGCAGGGATAAAAAGCTTGAGGGATACTCGCCCAGGATCATAAACATCTCGTCGGTATCGGCGTACGCATCCTCGCCCAACAGGCCTGAGTACTGCATTTCAAAGGCCGGCGTCTCCATGGTCACAAGCCTGTTTGCCGACAGGCTGGCCGAGGAGGGAATACCAGTATTTGAAATAAGGCCTGGCATTATACTGACGGATATGACTGCGGCCGTCCGCGGCAAATACGAAAAGCTCATCAGCGAGGGCATAACGCCCATCCGGCGCTTCGGCCGGCCGGAGGACGTGGCGGATATGGTGCTTGCGGCGTGCACTGGCCTGCTGGATTTCACCGCCGGTCAGGTGCTGAACGCCGACGGCGGCTTCCATCTCAGGCGGCTGTGAGGGGGGAGGCAAATATTGTGAGAACGGGAATAATCAATATCGGCGGCTTTGAGCTGCCGGTCTGTTTTATCAAAACTGTCGTTATAGGCTCCGGCTGTGCCGGGTTTAACGCGGCCGACTGGCTGCACGACCTTGGGGAGCGCGACCTGGCGCTCGTCACAGAGGGCGTCGGCATGGGCGCCTCGCGGAATACGGGCAGCGACAAGCAGACCTATTATAAGCTGTCGCTTTCCTCGGAGCAGGCGGACTCCATAGGCGAAATGGCAAGGACCCTTGCCGGGGGCATGGGTGTCAACGGGGATACCGCCTTGGTGGAAGCGGCGTGCTCGGTAAAATCCTTCTTCAAGCTTGTCAATCTGGGCGTCCCATTTCCGGCGAACGTATACGGCGAATATGTCGGCTACAAAACCGACCATGATCCCCGAAGCCGGGCGAGCTCGGCAGGGCCGCTCACATCCAGGTACATGACCGAGTGCCTGGAACGCTCGGTAAATAGGAAAGGCATTCCTATTATAGACAATATGCAGGTCGTAAAGCTTATAGCCGAGGAAGGCAGAATTGTTGGCCTGCTGGCTATCGACCTGAAGAATACCGGCGCGCCCCATATGGGGTTCACGCTTTTTGAATGCAACAACGTTATAATGGCTACGGGAGGTCCGGCGAGTACATATCATTCCTCCGTCTATCCCGAGAGCCAGACGGGCATGACCGGAATGGCGCTGGAAGCGGGCGTCAGGGCGGCTAATCTCCAGGAATGGCAGTACGGGCTTGCCTCTGTGAAATTCCGCTGGAATGTTTCGGGGAGCTACCAGCAGGTGCTTCCGAGATATATCGCTGTAGACGCGGACGGGAACGAAAGAGAGTTCCTCAACGAATATTTCGGAGACCCCTTTGAAGCTGTGAGCACGGCATTCCTGAAAGGCTATCAGTGGCCGTTCGACGCGGCAAAGATAAAGGGCTCCTCGCTGATAGACATTATCGTGCACCGCGAGACATCTGCAAAGGGCAACAGCGTTTTCATGGATTTTCGCAGGAACCCGTCATGCATGGATGAAGGAGGCTTCGGCAGGTTAAGCGCCGAAGCCCGCGAATACCTTTCCAAATCCGGCGCGCTGCTTGGCAGGCCGGCCGATCGCCTGGCGCAAATGAACCGGCCTGCCATCGCGCTGTACGCGGATCACGGGATAGACCTGTATAGCGAGCCTCTTGAGGTTGCCGTCTGCGCCCAGCACTGCAACGGCGGAATCGATGTCGACATCGACTGGCAGAGCAATATAAGCGGACTGTATGCCTCCGGGGAAGCCGCCGGGACATTCGGCGCCTACAGGCCGGGTGGGGCGGCGCTGAATTCGGGACAGGTGGGCGCCATGCGCGCGGCGGAGCATATTGCTTACCGCGGGAGAGGCGGATTTGAACACCGGGAGGATTTCACGGAAATTGCAGGAAGCCATGTTTCAGGTATGCTTAATGAATGCGCGAAGCTGTGCGCGGAGGCCCCGGGCACATCGGACATCGCGAATGCCCGGCTGAAGGCTCAAAAATTAATGAGCCTTCATGCCGCGCATATCAGAGGCGAGCAGGGCATAACCGTAACTACGGATTTGCTGCGGGATATGCTCGACGGAGTATTTTCCATGAAAATAAACGGCTCCAGCGAGCTTCCACAGCTTTTGAAATACAGGGACATGCTCATTACCCAGCTGGCCGTCCTCAGCTCCGTCCGGTGCGCCGCCGCGCATATAGGAAGCCGCGGCTCCGCCCTAGTCAGGCAATCCGGCGAGGCGGCGGATGTGCAAACGGGAAGGGGATACCCTGACCCCGAGGCTTTTACTTCCGCGGCGGAAGGCGGGGAGAAAGCGGCCGGGCCGTTACCGTACGCATTTATACCTTTAAAGGCCGATGGCGCGGATAAGAGAGTTATTACGGCCTTTTCGGAAGGGGAGGGCTTCAAGTCGGAAATATGCGGGACGCGTCCGCTGCCGGAAGGCGGAGGCTGGTTTGAAAACGTGTGGAAGGATTACAATGAGAGGACGGGTAGGTCCGCGCCCTGAGCCGGGGCTGCGCAGGCCTGATTAAGTCGGGATAATGTTTGAAATAAATTGTTTTATGTAAATATTTAATATAAAATATATATGTTGCAAAAAGATTTGAGACAAGGAGTTAATGTTTTTTGCAACAGGAGAATAAGGTAGTACAAGTGGAAAAACAGATAAGCCAAATCTTTTTTTCACTGTATTATAGAGGATCGTTTGACGCATTTCAGCTGCTGCAGAGATCAAGGTCTTATACGTAAAAGGAATCGAAGACTATATGGAGGTGACGATTTGGCAAAGGACAAAAACAATGATGTAAACAGCCCGGACTACCTGAATGCGGCTTTGAGCTTCGAGGAGCGGGCGGAGGACCTGGTTTCCCGGATGACCCTGGAAGAGAAGGTAATGCAGATGGTTTATACCGCGCCTGCAATACCGCGTCTGGGCATCAAATCCTACAACTGGTGGAATGAAGCCCTGCACGGCGTAGCGCGCGCGGGTACGGCGACCATGTTTCCCCAGGCTATCGCCATGGCGGCTACTTTTGATGAAGAGCTGCTCTTCAAGATCGCAGACATCATTTCGACGGAGGGCAGGGCGAAATACCATGAAGCGCAGAAGAAAGGGGATCATGGCATATACAAGGGTCTGACCTTCTGGTCGCCCAATATCAATATTTTCAGGGATCCGCGCTGGGGGAGGGGCCACGAGACCTACGGAGAGGACCCGTACCTGACAGGCAGGCTTGGAGTCGCTTTTGTCAGAGGCATACAGGGAGACGACAAAAAGTACCTGAAGGCCGCGGCCTGCGCCAAGCACTTCGCCGTGCACAGCGGACCGGAGAGCGAGCGCCACAGCTTCAACGCGGAGGTCTCCGAGAAGGACTTGCGCGAGACATATCTTCCCGCCTTCAAGGAGCTGGTGCAAGAGGCCGGAGTGGAGGCGGTGATGGGGGCTTACAACAGGACGAACGGCGAGCCCTGCTGCGGTAGCAAGACGCTTCTTAACGACATACTCAGGGAGGAGTGGGGCTTTAAAGGCCATGTCACCTCCGACTGCTGGGCCATTAAGGACTTCCATGAGGGGCACATGGTTACAAGGACAGCTCCCGAGTCCGTTGCGCTTGCGGTGAACAGCGGCTGCGACACAAACTGCGGAAACCTCTATCCCAACCTGCTCATCGCCCACAAGGAAGGGCTGGTGACGGAAGAGGCCATCGACCGGTCGGTGACGAGGCTGATGGTGACGAGGCTCAAGCTGGGTATGTTTGACGACCCCGGATTGGTCCCGTATACGGGCATTCCCTTTGAGGAGAATGACAGCGCGGAGCACAGGGCTTTTGCGCTGGAGGTTTCAAAGCAGTCGATGGTACTGCTCAAAAATGAAAACGGCCTGCTCCCGCTCGACAGGAAAAAGCTTAAAAGCATAGCCGTCATCGGACCCAACGCCAACAGCCGCGAAGCCCTGAAGGGCAACTATTTCGGTACAGCGTCGCAGTATGTCACGGTGCTCGACGGCATCCGCGAGGCCGTCGGAAGGAATACTCGCATATATTATTCCGAAGGCTGCCACCTTTACAGGGACAAGGTCGAAGGGCTCGGAGAACCGGGCGACAGGTTCGCGGAGGCGGTTGCGGCGGCTGAAAGTTCCGACGCGGTCGTCATGTGCCTGGGACTGGACGCAAGCATTGAGGGCGAGGAAGGCGACACCTCGAACGAGTACGCAAGCGGCGACAAGAACCATCTGAACCTTCCGGGACTTCAGCAGCAGCTCCTTGAGGCCGTATATGCCGCAGGGAAGCCGGTGGTGCTGGTACTGCTCTCGGGAAGCGCGCTGGCGGTTACCTGGGCGGACGAGAAGATTCCGGCAATAATCCAGGCCTGGTATCCGGGCGCGGAAGGCGGCAGGGCTGTCGCATCGCTCATTTTCGGAGAATACAGTCCGTCGGGCAGACTGCCCGTGACCTTTTACAGGTCAACAGAGGAGCTCCCCGATTTCCATGACTATGCAATGAAAAACCGTACCTACAGATATATGAAAAACGAACCTCTCTACCCCTTCGGCTACGGCTTGAGCTACACCGTCTTCGAGTATGGGCCTGTAAAGGCGTCCAGCGGCGTAATCAAGGCAGGGGATGAAATTTTCTTTGGTATAAACGTAAAAAATACGGGCGGTATGGATTCCATCGAAACCGTACAGCTCTATCTCAGGGACGTCGAGACAAGCGCCGGGGCTCCAAGATGGCAGCTCAAGGGCGTCAGGAAGGTATTTCTCAAGAGAGGCGAGCAGACCGCAGTCAGCTTCACGCTGGACGCAAGGGCTATGGCTCTGATTAACGATGCCGGTAAAGCAGTGCTCGAGCCAGGCACCTTTGAGGTATACATCGGCGGAAGCCAGCCGGACGCAAGGAGCGGGCGGTTGACGGGAGCGAAGGTTTCGAAGGCCGTATTTGAAGTTACGGGAGAGGCCATAGAGCTTAAATAGTGAGATTAAAACAACAAGGACGGTTTCCTTATGCCTGCGGGCTCAACGGGAGCCGTCCTTTTTTCATTATCCGGCATTGCGAATAAAGCACCAAAAAGATACTTATTTCTACAAATATTTTACTATAAGAGAATAAAAAAGCAAGAAATGATAATTATAAATGCTTTATTGACTCTATAATTAACTGGTAATAAACCGATTTTATGTAAATGTAGGCCCGGCATAATCAGCTTTAACATATCAACATAACAGCCTGTAGGATTTTTGCCCGGATTTCTGCCGCCCGTGTCTGTCGGTTGAGGTAAAGGAGCAGAAGATTTAATATGATGGATGAATCGTACATAAGGGCAAGAATATTATTTGACGGCGCTTCAAATACCTTCTACAGCAAAGACGCCGCCCTTATACTGGTAATGAAGCTCAAAAAGGATATCTTTACGTACTATCACTCAATGAATGTGGCGCTGTTGACCATGGAGTTTTCAAAGCATTTGGACACCGGTATTCCGGAAAGCCTGGCATATTTTGCGGGATTGTTTCATGATATAGGCAAAATCGATATCGAAAGCCGCATCCTGAACAAGACGGGAGCGCTGTCACTGGAGGAATACTCCAGAATAAAGGCGCACACCGAATACGGCCCGACCATATTATCCCGGTATTCCGCATCCGAGGAGCTGCTGCTGTCGGCCAGGCTGCATCATGAAAAATGCAGCGGAAAGGGATACCCCGAAGGGCTGAAGGGCCGGGAAATACCTGAAATAGCAAGGATCGTCAATATCTGCGACGTATACGACGCGCTTGTGTCGGACCGTCCATACCGCAAGGCTTATGCAGGGGACAAAGCCGTAAGGATCATGCAGGATGCCTGTGAGGATTTTGACGAAGAATATCTGGCCGGATTTATTGATTTTCTGAACCGGAGGGAACGCCCCGCCTGAAGGCGTGCCAAATGCTTTTAACGGCAGCCGTCACCTTGCCCGCAAATTCACGGGAAGGGCTGGGCCGAACATCGGCCTGTCTTATGCCTGAGTAAATAATAAAATAGCCACAACCCGCTTGGCGTCCTTCGGTATCCAGCCTGTACCATTTCATCAAGCTTTACCGAAGCTCATGTTTTTGCCGCTCCACCGAAGTATATTCCCGTCCTTTAGTATATTCAAAGCCGGAGACGTCAAGCGGTAACATGGAAAAGCCTTAAAAGAAAAATCCAAAAACCTAAAAACCGGACGGAAAATCGACGCCTGTCCGGCTCAGAGCTGCAGAAGCTCGCTGCTGAACACCCTTTGGAACACTGCCGCCGCGGCCCCTATGAGCGGTGCGGATTCGCCGAAGGACGAAATCGACAGGCGTATCTTCTGCGATTCGTTCTGGAACATGAGCTTGTTCATGTCATCCTCAAGCTTTTTCAGATACGGCGGGACCAGATAAGCTCCCTTGTCGCCTATGATCACGATTTCAGGGTCAAACATGTTCACCACCGTTACAAGCGCGCTCAATACGGCCTCCGTATATTTCTGCATGCACTGCAGCGCTTTTTCATCCGGATGCTCGCCGGACACTTCTCCGAGCAGCTCTTCTATTGTTGAAACGCCCGCGTTCTGCAGCAGGCTTATCGTATTCGTGTACAGCTCCAGACAGCCGTTTCTCCCGCAGGAACACCTGGGCCCGTCGATCTCTATCGACATATGCCCTATTTCGCCGGCAAAGCCCCCGTTGCCGTGAAGCATGCGGCCATTGACGATGATGCCCGCGCCCACGCCGCTTCCGAGGCCCAGGTAGACGATATCCCTCATGTTTTTTGCTATACCGTATAAATGCTCGGCAAGCGCACCGGCGTTCATATCGTTGTCCATAAAAACCGGAAGGCCGAAATGCTCGCGCAGGATCTCTCCTATGAAGACCTCGCGTATCTCCCTGAAATTCGGCGGATTCAATATTTTTTGCTTGTATATGTCCACGGGACCGATGGACGCTATCCCGATTCCTATGAATTTCGTGGAGGCGTTGGCCTTAACGATTTTTTCCACAAGGCCGGTCGTCAGCCTGACAAATTCATCGTTATCGGTACCGGCAGGCAGCTCCACCTCCGTAGAATAAAACACATTCCCCTTTATATCCACGGCGATGCCTTTTATCTGATAGCGGAATATGGATATTCCGATGGCGTTTATCCTGTAATCCGGTATGGAAAGCGCAGTCGGCTTCCTGCCGGAATATGAATTGGAGCGCTGGTCCGGGCCGTTGCTGATGGCGCCGCACTCCTCGAGCAGATTCTCATTCAGCAGCTCGGATACGATTGTGCTGATTGCCATCTTTGTCAGCTTGAGCTGGTTTGATATCTCGATCCTGCTGGCTATCCCCTTTGTGGCGAGGTATCTCAGTATTTCCGCCCGGTTGGAATCCCTGAGGTACTGGGGATTTTTCGGTTTTATCGAGCCGCGGTGTTCTGCACTCATGTGTCTCTCTCCTTGATTTATCTAAAAGTACGCCTTAATTCGATCATGTATTAAAAAGTATAATATCAAATCTTAACCAAATAATCCACTTTCATTATATTGAAGCATAAGCGAGCATTCAAGAGAAAACGGGACTTTATTTCAAAAGCCGGGCTATAAATAAAGATACAAAATATTAGTAAGAAATTTTTACTAAGACTCTTGACATCCATTAGTAAAAGGTGTTTACTATTAATAGGGCCTATGCAAATAATTTTTACGGCACTTCTGCATAATAATTATGATGCATATTGGCACTAATATTGAAAGGTGGAAAAACATGAAAAAATCAGTAAGCGTTATCCTAGTCTTAGCAGTGCTGATGTCATTTGTTCTGTTCGGTTGTGGCACCGGCAGCGGCGGAGATACTGCGGCGAGCACTACCGGCTCGGGGGCCGCAGCCTCAACGGCGGAATCTACGGGCTCCGGAGACAAGGGCGAGCCCACGGTAACCAACGACAGCGTAGGTTATCCGGACGCAACGGTAGAATTGACATGGCTTCCCCAGGAAGCTTTCGATTCGCCGAACAAGCCTGTGGCCGACTACCTGAAGGCAAAATCCGTTGAATTTGTAAAGGCTCATCCTGAAGTAAAGATCAAGGTTACGGCTCAGACGGTAAATATCCAGGATGCAATGGCTAAACTTCTGATTCAGGCAGAATCGGGTACCGCTCCTGATGTCGCGGCAGTCGACAGTTTCATTTTACCTAGCTACTGGAAATATCTGCAGCCCCTTGACGATGTCATGGCGGAGAACAATATCTCCATCGACAGCTGGTTCCCCTTTGCACAGAAATTAATGAAGCCTGAGGATAAAACCCTGGCTCTCTGGTATAATACCGACGTTCGTATGCTTTATTATCAGAAATCACTGTTCAGCGCTCCTCCGAAGGATTGGGACGAGCTGGTGACCAAGATGCAGGAGCTCAAGAAATCGGGAGACTACATGTTCCTTTATCCGGCGGGCAAAAACGAGACGACCCCCTGCGATATCTGGCCGTGGTTCTGGGCCCAGGGCGGAAAGATCGTGGACGATTCGGGCAAGCCCGTATTTAATGAAGGCGCAAACAAGGAATACATGCTCAATACTTTGAATTTCTTAAAGAAAACGATAGATACAGGAATCACTCCCACACGCGTAACCTCATTCATGACCGACGGCGATATGAACCAGGATGTCGCAAGCGGCAAGGTCGCGGCGTTCATCGGCGGCAGCTGGCTTGTCAAGCAGATCGGCGCGATCATAGGCGATGAAAACTTTGCAAAAACGTATGAACTGGCCACCATACCGGTAGCACCCGGAGTTAACACTACCACAACCTCAGGCGGATGGACCTACGGAGTATTCTCCAAGGACGACGCCAAGAGAAAGCTCGCAGCGCAGTTCGCCATCGACGCATTTGTCGGCGACAAGGGCGTGGAAGGCTACTGCCTGGCATCAGGCAACCTGCCTGTAAGACCGGCCCTGTACGACAGCATCGAGCAGTTCAAATCGGACCCGATACAGCAGAAGTTCAAGGAATCGTTGCAGCTCGCTTCCGTAAGGCCCGGAGTTGAAATATACAACTTCATATCCACCGAATTCCAGGTTGCGATCTCGGATGTAATATCGGGAGCGGCTACTCCGGAAGCGGCTCTTGCTAAAATGGCCAAAAATGTCGATGCTGAATACGCTAAGAAATAGGCGGTAAATAAACTGATTGAACAGATAGATATATAGACAAGACTAAATTCTGATTGTGGGGTTTTATGATGGGGCAGACTAGCAGTATGAAAGTTATAAAATCCGCAAGCATAAAGAACTCTAATTACGGGAGCAGTCAGAGACCAGTGCTCTGGCTGCTTCCTCTGCTCATTTTCTTATCGGTCTTCTTCCTGTTCCCCAGCATCGATGTGATAAGAATGAGCTTTACAAATGCATCGATGACGTCGTCGGTATACGAATACACCTTCAATTCATATATAAGGGTATTCCAGGACCCGTCGTTTCTTTATGTGCTGTGGGTTACCTTGTTCTTTGTCGCAGTCAGTGTGATATTCCAGTTTGCTCTGGGCTTTGCCATCGCCTATTCGGTCGATCTCGGAGAGAAGAAGCTTCTGCGCGGCACAGTCGTTACAAGGACGATCTCTCTTATATCGTGGGCAATACCCGGAGTGGCAATCGGTATAATATGGAAGCTTCTATATTCCGAAACACAGTCAGGCATACTGAACTATTTATTGTCGCTCCTTGGCATACATTCAATAGCATTTTTGACAAATCCCGTTCTGGCGCTGATCTTCATGTCCGTGGCAAACGTCTGGCGCGGCACGGCCCAGAGTATGATACTGCTGTACGCAGGCTTCAAGACGGTCCCTATAGAAGTGATCGAAGCGAGCAATGTCGACGGGGCAAGCGCCTTCAGAAAGATTTTTAATGTAATCATCCCCTCAATGAAATCCGTAATAATGGTAAATATACTGCTCAATATCATCAACACCTTCAATACCTTCGACATGATCATGTCGCTCACGGGCGGGGGTCCGGGGAGGAGCACGGAGGTAATGGTGCTCAGCTCCTACCGGACGATTTTCCAGCAGCTTGACCTGGGAAAGGGATGCGCGATAGCGGTCATACTTCTTGTTATAAATATCATATTCGCTACTTTTTACATCAGAGCGAACAGAGAGGAGGATTGACGAATATGTCGCAAAAAAGAATAAACGGGCTGACAAAGTTTTTCCTCTATCTGTTTTATGTGCTGGTCGCGGTATTTTTCCTTTTCCCGATCGCATGGACGCTTTCCCTGTCCATGAAGACGGTGCCGGAGCTTTACAGGATTCCGCCGTCGCTCCTGCCCGATTCCCTCATGCTGGAGAACTACAGGTATGTCATTGTGCAGGTAAATCTGCTGTCCGGATTGTGGAATTCAGTAAAGATAACAGCGGGCACCATCCTGGGCACGCTTCTGATTACAATACCTGCAGCCTACTGCTTCTCACGCATGAAATTCAGGTTCAGCAAGCAGCTGCAGTTTATAATACTGATGTTTCAGATGATCTCCCCGCTTGTCATCGTGGTTCCGCTTTACAGGTATTTCAGCATGCTGAACCTGCTGAACTCACATGCGGGATTGATTGCCATCTATATAGCGACATCCGCCCCGTTCCAGGTCTGGTTTTTGAAGAGCTTTATAGACACCATCCCCAAGGAGCTGGATGAGGCGTCCACCATCGACGGCTGCAACAGGCCGCAGATAGTATCAAAAATAATACTTCCGGTGATCGCGCCGGGAATATTTTCAGCGGTGCTGCTGATATTTATCCTGAGCTGGTCGCAGTTTGTAATACCTTATATACTGATCGATACCCCAAGCAAGATGCCCATTGCCGTCATGCTTGTCAATCTGCAGTCGACGCTGTCGCAGATAACCACCCATTATCTGGCTGCCGCGAGTATCGTGGCGATTTTGCCGACGATACTGCTTTTCGTATTCCTGCAGAAGTATATTGTGGCGGCGCTGACGGCCGGCGCGGTAAAGGGCTGATAGCTCCATATATAAGCCGCAAAAATGATTTCAGACAGCGGAATGAATTAGATTTTTGCGGCGGGGCTGAATGTAATATAAGTGCAAAAAGCTTGTTGTACCGGCTTCTTTTTGCATTATATCTATATAAGCCGCAAAAATGATTTCAGACAGTGGAAGGTATCGGATTTTTGCGGCGGGGCTGAATGTAATATAAGTGCAAAAAGCTTGTTGTACCGATTTCTTTTTGCATTATATCTATTTGAAAGGATAACTGACTATGGATAAAAAATATACCATCTATATGGTCACGAAAACCCATTGGGACAGGGAATGGTACATGAATTTCCAGAAGACCCGCATCAAGCTGGTCCATCTGATCGACAACCTGCTGGATATCCTGGACAACGATCCGGATTTCGTGTCATTCATGCTGGACGGGCAGACGCTGCCGCTTTACGATTATCTCGAGGTGAAGCCCTATAACCGGAAGAGGCTTGAGAAGTATATCCAGAACCGCAGGATCATCATCGGGCCGTGGTATATCCTGCCCGATGAAATTTTAATAACCGGCGAGTCGCATGTAAGGAATTATCTGATGGGCTCCAGAATTGCAAAGGACTTCGGGGTCGAGAAGATGCAGGTAGGCTATCTGCCGGACTCCTTCGGCCATCCTTCCCAGATGCCGCAGATCCTTGACAAGCTGGGGATGGATACCATCATGTTCTGGCGCGGCGCAACAGCCGAAATAGAAAAAACGGAATTTTACTGGGAGGCTCCGGACGGCACCAAAGTCCTTACTATACTCATGCCCGACGGCTATTCGACGGGAGCGGAATTGCCCGACGACCCCGCCGCTATTGCAAAGAGGATCGACACCTATGTGGAAAGGTTTGCCCCCCTTGCGACCACAGATATTATTTATCTCTCAAACGGCGGGGATCATCTGGAGCCTGTGCCCTACCTGTCAAGCGCTATTAAGGGAGCAAACAAGCTGCTCAAGAGCGGCAGAGTGGTCCATACCACGCTCCCGAAATTCATCAGCGATATCAGGACGCAGCTTCCCGAAGACCTTAAAACAGTATCGGGCGAGCTGTGCGGCGTGAACAAAGCGATCCTCCTTGCATCCACTTTATCCACGAGGACCTATCTCAAGCAGGAAAACCACAGGGCCTCGCACCTGCTTGAAAATTATTTTGAACCGATCTTCAGCATATCCGCCATCCAAGGTAACGAATATCCCCGGGACATACTTTTGACGGCATGGACGTACCTGCTGAAGAACTTGCCGCACGACAGCATCTGCGGCTGCTCGGTGGATGAAATACACCGCGACATGCTCTACAGGTACAACCAGATATACGAGATAGGCGGGGAGCTGGACGAAATGCTCGGCAAGTTCTACCGCGGAATGGACACCTCTTCGATAAAGGACGGATATGCGGTCACGGTCATGAATACTACATCCGGCAAGAGAAACGGCCTTGTAGACGCCGTGGTGGATTTCGACGAAAAGTTCCTGTCGGCCCTCGACCACAGCGATATAAGGGACGGCAATTCCCTGAAGGTGAACGGAGAGGAATTAAACACCGGAAAACCTCTTCCGACGGCAGTCAGGGCTTTCGACGGGGAAAAGGAGATACCCTGCATCCTCAACAGCGCATATGTCAGCAACAAGCTGGACCTGGACTATTTCAGGTTCCCGCACCAGTACAATGTCAACCGCTGCTCGGTATCCTTCCTTGCCGGGAATGTTCCGGCGATGGGCTACAAAACCATTAAGCTGGTGCCGCTGTATGAGGCCGGAGACGCGATCCGAAGTGCGGATATGCACTGCGTGTCCATAGGAAACGAATACTACAAAGTAACGCCGTGCCTTGCCGACGGAAGCATATCGGTGACCGACCTTGAGACCGGAAAGGTCCTGGCTGGGCTTAACGTGCTTGCGGACAGCGGCGACTGCGGAGACGAGTACACCTATTGTCCGCCGGAAGAGGATCTTATGGTATATGCGGACCCGGCTTCCATACGCGCCAGGATGGTTGAGAGGAACAGCGTCAGGCAGTCCTTTGAGATCACCGGGGCCATGGAGCTTCCGGCGACGGTCGAGGGCTTGAACCTCCGCCGCTCTGCCGAGACCGTGCTCTGCGGCTTCAAGACCCTTGTGACCATATATCCGGGCATAAAGCGAATCGACGTGAAAACCACCGTTGACAACAGGGCCAGATACCACAGACTGCGCGTCCTGTTCCCCGCAGGGGTCGAATCGGAGTACTCCTGGTCCTCCGGCATATTCTCGGTGGACAGGAGGCCTGTAAATCTGCCGCCTGACCCGAACTGGCAGGAGCTGTTTTATACGCATCCCCAGAAGGACTTCTGCGAGGTCAACGACGGCTCCTCCGGCCTGACCGTGGCCAACCGGGGTTTGCACGAGTACGAGGTCTACAATGAGGACGGACAGTCCGTGATCGCCGTCACGCTGCTGCGCTGCACCGAGCAGATCAGCAGGCAGTACATCAAGACGCGCAAGGCGCCGGGCGGCTGGAACGAGAAGGCTCCCGAGGGCCAGTGCATCGGTGTGTGGGACTTTGAGTACAGCATCATATCGCACGGCGGCGACTGGCAGGAGAGCGGAACCTATGTGACCGCGCACGAATACAATGTTCCGATGAAGGCGGTACAGGTCCCTCCGGCATCCCACGGGAGCATACCTCCCGCAAGCTCGATGCTTGAATTCGAGAACAGGGAGTTCATCCTGTCGGCCTTTAAGAAATGCGAATCCGGCGAGGACTATATACTCAGATTTTTCAACTCCGTCGATAAGCCGGCCGCAGGCAGGATCAGCTTCGGCTTTGACGTGAAAAAGGCGGAGCTTGCCAACCTGAGGGAGGATGCCACCGGGGAGCTCGAGCTGAAGAACAGGGGCGTATCTATAGAAGCAAAGCCTTTTGAAATAATTACGCTTAAAATCAGTCTGTAATACCGGAAGAGGCCGCGTCAAAGCGGCTCTTCCTTTAGGCGGGCCGCAGCTGCGGCCCGCCGGGGGCCGGGGGCTTCCAAGCCCCCTCCGGCCTTTATCCGAATTGTGAAAGGGGTCATAACGTTTTGAAACGCTCGGAGATAAACAATGCAATAAGCAATGCAGTCAGATTTATCAGAAAATTGAACTTCAACCTCCCGCCGTTTGCCTTCTGGAGCCCGGAGGAATGGAAGACCAAGACGGCCGAGTATGAGGAACTCAGGGAGGCTGGGCTCGGCTGGGATGTCACGGACTTCGGGCGGGGCGACTTCCGGACCTGCGGCTTTGTCGCCTTTACCCTGAGAAACGGACGGCTGAACTCCGAAAAATACAAAAAGCCGTATGCCGAGAAGATCATTATATCCGACGAGGATCAGATAACGCCCTTCCATTTCCATTGGAGCAAGATGGAGGACATCATCAACCGCGGCGGAGGAAATTTCATGATACAGCTCTACAGCTCGACGGAGGACGGCGGCTTTTCGGATGCGCCGGTGACGGCCTCGGTCGACGGCAGGAATTACGAGGTGCCGTCGGGTACCGTTTTGAGACTGAAGCGCGGAGAGAGCATATGCCTTTTGCCGAGGGTCTACCATAAATTCTGGGCCGAGAAGGGACACGGGCCGGTGCTGCTCGGCGAAGTCTCGATGCTGAACGACGACAACGAGGACAACCGCTTTTACGAGCAGTTCCCGAGGTTTACCGAAATAGACGAGGACGAAAAGCCGTTGTATACCCTTTGCAACGAATACTGATACAGGCGGCCCGCATATGCGCTCCGGCATAGAAAGGAACGACGATGGACACAAGGGAATTAATGCGGTATGTCGGAGACGCTTCTCAGCTTTTCGGCGTCAGGGACTACCGCCTGATAGGGTCTAAGGCCGACGGGATGAGAGCGGTCGATTTGTTTACCTCAAAGGGACTCACCCTTACCGTTTTACCGGACAGGGGCATGGATATCGCCCGGCTTAATTACAGGGGAGTCAACCTCAGCTTCATGTCGCCCGTGGGGCCGGCAGGCCCTGCTTATTTTTGCGAAGACGGCTCAAGGGGGTTTATGAGGAATTTCAGTGCAGGGTTTCTGACGACCTGCGGCCTGACCTACATGGGCGCGGCGTGCAATGACGAAGGGGAGGCACTGGGCCTTCACGGCGTCATATCGAATACGCCTGCGTATGAGGTGCGCCCCTGCGTCGAAGCCGGCAGGAGACTTTCGGTGTCGGGCAAGGTGAAGGAGGCAAGGCTTTTCGGAGATAAGCTTGTCCTTGAGAGGACCGTTTCCTGCGACTCGGACGGAGCGGGCTTTAAAATCCACGATACGGTGGAGAATACCGGGTACGGAGTATCGCCCTTAATGATTCTGTACCATTTCAACTTCGGCTATCCGATGCTGGACAAGGGCAGCAGACCCGTGCTTCCGTCCGGGAATATCACTCCCAGGGACGACGAAGCGGCAAAGGGCCTGCCGGAATGGCGGGAAATACCCGCCCCGACCGATAACTACAGGGAGCAGGTCTTTTTCCACGACATGACAGGCGATAAAAACGGCGACGTGACGGTCGGACTAATCAACGAAAGGCTCGAGCTTTTTGTCGCCATAACATACAGGCTCTCCCAGCTTCCCCGGTTCACGCACTGGAAGTCCATGTGCGCGGGCGAATACGCCCTGGGCCTTGAGCCCGGCAACTGCCACGTACTCGGGCGGGACAGGGCGAGGGCCGACGGAAGCCTTCAATACATCCGGCCGGGAGAAATAAAGCAATACGATATAGATGTCGGCATATATCAAGGCGCCGGGGAAATCGGACCGGCGCTCGGAAAATACAGCTGCACATAAGGGCCGCCAGCCTCCCCGGCGGTCTTTTATTTTCCTTTCAGGTTTATTTCTTTATTTTATCATAGTAATGGACGCCCTCCTTTTGGTATACTATAGTAAGCCAAATACGGATAAAGGATGATAACTGAATGATAAGCACGGTCGGAATTTCCCTCAGGTACGGAGGGCGCGCACTATTTGAGAACGTCACGCTGAAATTTACCCCAGGCAACTGCTATGGCATGATCGGGGCAAACGGCTCCGGCAAATCCACCTTTTTGAAGATCCTCTCGGGCGAGGTCGATGCGAACAAGGGCACCGTCAGCATTGATCCGGGCAAGCGGCTTGCCGTCCTGAAGCAGGACCATTACGAGTTTGACGGCTTCGAGGTGCTTAAAACGGTTATAATGGGCCACAAAAGGCTCTGCGACATAATGGACGAAAAGGAGCTGCTGTATTCGAAAGCGGAGTTCACGGAGGAGGACGGGGTCAGGATATCCGAGCTGGAATCCGAATTCGCCGAGCTGGGCGGCTGGGAGGCGGATTCCCAGGCTGCCACGCTGCTTAATGGGCTTGGTATCGGCGAGGAATTCCACAGCAGGAAAATGGGAGAGCTCGACGGCAATAAAAAGGTCAGGGTGCTGCTGGCGCAGGCGCTTTTCGGAGATCCGGACATACTTTTGCTCGACGAGCCGACAAACCATCTCGACATAGCCTCCATCACCTGGCTGGAGAATTTTCTTTACAATTTTGAGAATACTGTTATCGTCGTCTCACACGACAGACATTTTTTAAACAAGGTCTGTACGCATATAGCCGATATTGATTTCGGCAGGATACAGATATACGCGGGCAACTACGACTTCTGGTACGAGTCGAGCCAGCTTGCCTTAAGGCAGGCAAGGGAGGCCAACAAGAAGACCGAGGCCAAGATAAAAGAGCTTGAGGAATTCATCCAGCGCTTCAGCGCCAACGCCTCGAAGTCGAAGCAGGCTACCTCGCGAAAGAAGCTGCTGGAAAAGCTCACCATTGAAGATATCAGGCCATCTTCGCGCAAGTACCCGTTTGTGGATTTCAAGCCGGACAGGGAAGTCGGCAACGATCTGCTTTCCGTGAATTCGCTCTCCAAGGAAGCCGATGGCCGGAAGGTGCTGGACAATGTAAGCCTCATGGTGAACAAGGGCGACAAGATTGCCTTCGTAGGGCCGAACGGCCTCGCAAAGACCACGCTCTTCAGAATACTCACGGGAGAGCTCGAAGCCGACGGCGGCGATTTCAAGTGGGGAGTCACCACCTCGCAGGCGTATTTCCCCAGGGACAATGCAGCCTACTTCGACGGGGTGGACCTTACGCTGGTCGACTGGCTGAGGCAGTTCACGAAGGACCAGACGGAAACCTTTGTACGGGGCTGGCT
>JAEZJL010000113.1 GCA_023415815.1 Bacillota bacterium
CACTGAGCTTGAGCGCATCCCCTTCGTCATTGACCTTGTGTTCGGCGGCAGCATTCAATTTTAGGAGGGCGGGTGCATATTATGGGCGAAAGTCTGAACACCCTTTTGCAGGAAGCTTTTGCGGGGAAGATCGTCCGCAAGGACCTGACGAAAAAAATCAAAGAGGGCGCGAATGTGCCGGTTTATGTGCTGGAATACCTGTTGGGGATGTATTGCGCCACCAGCGATGAGGCCAGCATTGAAGAGGGCGTCAAGCGCGTCAAAAGTGTTCTGGCCGATAACTTTGTCCGCCCCGATGAAGCAGAGAAAATCAAGTCCAAAGTCCGTGAATTGGGCAGCTACACCGTCATAGACAAGGTAGAAGCGAAACTGGATCCGGAAAGCGATACCTATCGGGCGGTTTTCTCCAACCTGAACCTTAAGAATGTGTTGGTTGCCGACGTTTATATCAAACAATATGAAAAACTGCTGTCCGGCGGTATCTGGTGTATTCTGCGCATGAATTACAACCGTCTGGAAGACCGCTTCGACGAGTTTGACAACGATGCACCCAAGGGCGGCAGGAAAAACCGTGTCAGCCCTTTTGAAATACAGGACCTGACGCCAATCCAGCTTCCGCACATGGACATGCAGGAGTTTTTTGACGGCAGAAAGCGGTTCACGAAGGACGAGTGGATTGATGCCTTAATCAGGAGTGTCGGTATGGAGCCAACCCAGTTTGAATACCGGACGAAATGGCATCTGCTGGAGCGTATGGTGCCATTGGTGGAGAACAACTATAACCTGTGTGAGCTTGGCCCGCGCGGGACGGGAAAATCCCATATTTATAAAGAAATTTCCCCGAACTCCATCCTGATTTCGGGCGGACAAACCACCGTCGCCAATCTGTTTTACAATATGGGCAACAAGACCATCGGTCTTGTCGGCATGTGGGACTGCGTGGCTTTTGATGAAGTTGCGGGCATCACATTCAAGGATAAAGACGGTGTCCAGATCATGAAGGATTTTATGGCGTCCGGCTCTTTCGCACGCGGAAAGGAAGAAAAGAATGCGAATGCCTCAATGGTGTTTGTCGGCAATATCAATCAAAGCATCGACGTGCTGATGAAGACATCGCACCTGTTTGACCCGTTCCCTGCCGCAATGGCTTACGATAGCGCGTTTTTCGACAGGATGCACTATTATCTTCCCGGCTGGGAGATACCTAAAATGAGGCCGGAATTCCTTACAAACGAGTATGGCTTTATTACCGATTATCTGGCCGAATTCCTGCGTGAAATGCGGAAACGTTCATATGGGGACGCAGTTGAAAGGTATTTCCGGCTGGGCGGCGATCTGAACCAGCGCGACGTGATTGCAGTGCGCAAAAGCGTATCCGGGTTTCTCAAGCTGCTGTATCCTCATGGCGAGTTTGGCAAAGAAGATGTGGCTGAGGTGCTGCAATACGCACTGGAAGGCCGCCGTCGGGTCAAGGAGCAGCTCAAAAAGATCGGCGGCATGGAATTCTACGATGTCCATTTTTCCTATCTTGACAATGAGAGCTTTGAGGAGCATTTCGTATCGGTGCCGGAGCAAGGCTCGGGCAAGCTGATCCCCGAAGGGCAGAGCAAGCCCGGACATGTATATACGGTTGCCCGGGGTGATACGGGAATGCTGGGCGTTTACAAACTGGAAACCGAGGTTGTCGGCGGTAACGGCAAGTTTGAGGTTACCGGACTCGGCTACGGCCGCGAGGCCAAAGAAAACCTTAAAACAGCGCAAAACTACTTCAAGGCAAACAAAAAAATGATCAGTGGCTCGATCAGCATTGACACGAATAATTTTCTGATGCACGTCGCCGACTGTCAGGGCGTCGGCCCGACGCCCGAATTGGCGCTTTGCGCTTTTGCGGCGCTCTGCGGCGCATCGCTGCGCAAGCCGGTTCAATCGCAAATGTGCGTACTTGGCAATATGAGCATCGGCGGTACGATCAGCAAGGTCGAGGAGCTTGCCAATACATTGCAGGTCTGCTTTGACGCCGGGGCAAAAAAAATTTTACTGCCTATGTCTTCCGCTGTTGATATCGCAACGGTGCCTTCGGATCTGTTCGCGAAATTCCAGACCTCGTTTTACACAAGCCCCGAGGATGCCGTTTTTAAGGCACTGGGGATAGAATGATAGAATATGGCTTATGATAGAAGGTAAAGAGGCATCATCATTATAGACAATGCCTCTCTTTTTGTTTTCATCCAGGTATGGCTCAGCAAAAACCTTTGCTGGGCATGTCGCTGCTCCGCTTTTACGCCTGTAAAAGCTGCGCTTCGCTTTCCTCCATGAACTGGTTTGTGTAAAGCCTGTGATAATAGCCCTTCTGCCTCAGCAGCTGGCTGTGGCTGCCCTCTTCGATCAACCTGCCCTTGTGTATGACTAGTATCCTGTCGGCCGACCGGATGGTGGAAAGCCTGTGGGCTATAATGAAGCTGGTCCTGCCATTTAGAAGCTTCTGCACGGCCCGCTGTATAATCTGCTCGGTCTCGGTGTCCACGGAAGACGTGGCCTCGTCCAGGACGAATATCCGCGGATCGGCCAGTATGGCCCTCGCCATGGATATAAGCTGCTTCTGTCCGGTGGAAAGCCTGTTGCCCCCCTCGCCCGCTTCCGTGTCATAGCCGTTTTCCAGGCCTGTTATAAATTCATGGGCGTTCACAAGCCGCGCCGCTTCCTCTATCTGCTCGCGGGTGGCGTCAAGCCTGCCGTAGCGTATGTTTTCTTCGATCGTCCCGCTGAAAAGGTGGGGGGTCTGGAGCACATAGCCCAGGCTCGACTGCAGCCAGAGCTGCGACCTCTTCCTGTAATCCACACCGTCTATCAGTATCTGTCCGTCGGTCGGTTCGTAAAAGCGGCAGGCAAGATTTACGATCGTGCTCTTTCCCGAGCCTGTCTCGCCCACGAGCGCTATGGTTTCGCCCGCCTTTACGTCAAGGTTGAACTCCGTCAGGACGTCCTGCCCGTCCTTATATGAAAACGATACGTTCCTGAAGCTTATATTTCCTTTTATCGGCGGCCAGTCGGCCCTCCTTGCGGAGAATACGTCGCCGAAGCGGCTCGTTATCTCGGCGCTGTCCTTTATCTCCGGCTCCGTCTCGATCATCGATATCACGCGCTCCGCAGAGGCCTGCGCCGCTATCAGCTCGGCCAGCACCCTTGCGAATTCCCTTACGGGCTCGAAGAACTGTACGGTATAGGATATGAAGGCCACCAGCGTGCCGAAGCTCAGGACCCCGAGAGTGACATCCCTTCCGCCGAACCATATCGCCATGGCGGTGCCTATGCTGCCAAGGGATATGACTATTGGCATGTATATCGAGGACAGGACGGCTGCGGTGACGGAGGACGCGTACATGTCCCCGGTCATCACCTGGAATTCGCCCAGGTGCCTATCCCCCGTATCCAGTATCTTCGTCGTCTTGGCGCCGGTTATGCCCTCGTTGAAGGCGCCGGTTATCTTTGAATTCGTCTTTCTTACCTTCCGGTATGCGGTAAGAATCCTCTGCTGGAAATAGATGCTCAGCACCGCCAGCACCGGTATGACCGAAAGGGCTATCAGCGCAAGCTTCCAGTTCAGCACCAGCATGTATACGGAAATGGCGAGCATCATCGCAAAGCCCCATACAAGGTCCACAATGCCCCAGGCAAGCGTATCGCCCAGCCTCTGCACATCGGACATCAGCCTTGCCACCATCCAGCCGACGGGCGTCCTGTCGAAAAAGGACAGCGTCAGCTCCTGCAGCCTTTTGAAGCCCTTGCGCCGGATGTCGTAGCACAGGGACGTATTGACCGATCCCGCCAGATTTATCATGATGAATACATTCGCAACCTGTACGAGCGTAATACAGACAAAAATGGCCGCAAAGCCTTTAAGACCCACAGTGCTCCTGTTTGTGACGAAATGGTCTATCGCATATCTGGTCAGCATCGGAAAGGTGGCCTCGACCAGTCCTATGGAGACCATGATGGCGCCGAGTAAAACCGCCTTTTTCCTGAACGGCCTGACATATTTCAGAATCCGTTTCCATAGCTCCGGGTCAAACTTCTTTTTATATTCCTGTTCCTCTAAAACGTTCAATCAAATCACCTCAATTATTCTGTCTATCCTCTGTCCTGTTGTCCTCCGGGCAATCCGCCGCATTCCGGGCTTCCGCGGGAGGCGTCGGAAGTAAGGAGTGCAAGGGAACTTACCCTGCTTCTCGTTATGCTCCCAGCTCGCACTCCATCTCATCCTCAAGCTCATTCTGTATATCCCAGATCCTGCGGTAAAGCCCATCCTGTCCGAGCAACTCCTCATGCGTGCCCGCCTGCACAAGGCGCCCCTTGTCAAGCACAAGGATGTGGTCGGACTCGGACAGGGTCGTGACCCTGTGTGAAATGATGAAGGTGGTCACATCCCTGCTCCTTTCCTTCAGCGCTTTCCTGATGCGGGCGTCTGTTTCGGTATCCACCGCACTGAGCGAGTCGTCGAATATCAGTATGGGATAGTCGTTGATCACCGTACGCGCGATGGTCACCCTTTGCTTCTGTCCGCCGGAAAGGGTCACGCCCCTCTCGCCCACCAGAGTATCATAGCCCTTTTCAAACTCCTGTATCACATCGTGCACCGCGGCGATTCCAGCCGCTTCATATACCTCGTCGTCCTTAACATGGGTTTTTGCAAGCCCTATGTTGTCAAGGATGGTCTTCGAATAGAGGAAGGGCTCCTGCGCCACCATGCCCACATTTCTCCGCAGCCACTGCTTGTTTATGTCCTTGAGCTCTACGCCGTCAAGCCTGATTGAGCCGCCGGTGTAGTCGTAAAGCCTTGACAGCAGGTTTATCAGCGTCGTCTTGCCCGAACCTGTGGGCCCCATGATGGATACCGTCTCGCCTTTTCTGACGTGGAAGCTTATGCCCTTCAGGAGGGGTTTGCC
>JAEZJL010000145.1 GCA_023415815.1 Bacillota bacterium
AGCCCGCAGGATACAAAAACGGTATACGATATCTGGGAAAATTACGCCCTCGGCGAGCCGCTTTCGGATAAGGCCGGATTGCTTTATCAGTATGCCGGCGAGGCGGCATACGGGGAATTGGGCGACATAGCCCGCCTTCTCTCCGAACGTGCTTATAAATCCCTGGCCGACTGCATAACGGCCTGTCTTGTCAAAACCGACCGGATGTACGGGGCCGGGAGGTGCCATATCATTACGGAGGGCAGCATAATAAACAACAGGCATATTAATTCCAGAGTGAAGGCGCACATAGCGGATACATTGAAAGACACAGGCTTTTTCGCCGGCTATGGTTTAAAGGTGCCCGATATCGTCTGGGGCCGGGAGAACAGGGTGGAAATTGATATTGCCTGCGGAAACAGGGAAGCGGCGGCGTCTCAGCTGGATTACACGATCATAGGCGCATTTACCTCCGCAATAGCCGAGGACATTCTTAAAACCGGGCTTGCACAGCAGTTATGACGTCATAATAAAATAGCAAAAAATAGTATGGAATCGTAAAATTTTATAGATTATCATATAAAATCATAATTTCCATGCGGTCGTCTTTTGTGTATGATATAGCTTGACTTGAAAAATGTACCTTGAAGTATCATAGGCTTCAGGCAGGAATTTCGTCGGTGTATGTCGAAAAACGTAATATGATGTCAGTCCCGGCAAGGCTTGAATGACGGCGCAGGGGCCGAACAGAAGCAGGAGTCGAAGCACATGCATGGGAGGACAAAGAAGGCTTATGCATAAGGTGGTAATTATCGATGACAACATCATGCTGCTTGAGTCCATTACCGCTGCGATCGATTGGGCCGCATACGGCTGCGAGGTCGTAGGCGTCGCGGAAAACGGGACAAAGGGTAAGGTTATGATCGAGCGTAAGAAGCCGGATATTATTATCGCCGATATCAACATGCCCGGGCTTGACGGGCTGGAGATGATCAAAATGACCAGGTCAAGGCTGCCTGAGGCTAAGATAGTGATCATTACTGGGTACGAGAAATTCGACTACGCCCAGAAAGCCCTGTATCTCCATGTGGACGATTATCTGCTGAAGCCTATCGACAATCGGCAGCTTCAAAAAGCAATAAAGGCTCTGGCCTGCAAAATAGATAGAGAGACGGACAACAAAATCAAGAGCCAGAAAATGATCGATTATAACCATCAGATCGAAAAGAGGCTCAAGGATTCCGTGCTGGTCACGAAAAAATATATCTTATCGCAGATCGTCAATCTGAACGGCATTGACGGCAATATACTGATCGCCAGGCTGAAGAAAGAGGGTTTGAGGTTCAAATGCTTTTTGGTCATGGCGATAGGCTTTGACAAAATCGATTATGCTGATTCAATTGCGAAAAATGTATATGGTAATTTGACGGGTAACGGCGCGGAAGACGTCCTGGATATATTTGTGGAGAACCGGCTGATTTTATTTGTCTTTTTCAATAAAAATATGGACTACGCCTCCGCAGCGAGAAAATGCGCCACCGCGGCGAAATATGCCGAACGGGCGCGCAGCGCCGGCGGGACATACTCCTGCACTATATCTGCAAGGCTTTACAAAGACTTTTCCGACTTGAAAACGGCATACGCGGAGATCCTTGGGCTGAACGACACGGCCCCGTATTATCCCGATAAAGGGGCGGGCGCGGCTGAGCCGAAGGGATTTGCCGACGAGGAGAAAAATATCTCTGCCTACTATAGTCTGTGCTGTGATATGCTGGAGAAATCTACAAACGCAGATGAGGCAGCTAAAATAATTTCGGATATCGCGGAAAGCATATCAAAAACCTATAGCGGAGACGACTTCCTTATCAAGACCGCCATCATAAAATTCAGTGAAAAACTATTGCAGAGGTTTTTAAAACCGGGCGCCGGGCGGGAAAAATTCGATAACGGCGCAGTGGCGTACAAGGTCAAGCAAATACGCGGCCTGAGTGAAGCAAAGGACTGTCTGCTGTCCATTTACACCGGAATCAAAGCCTTGAGCGAGGAGTCGGCGCCGAAATATTCGCTGCTGATCCAGAAGTTTTTTGAATTGATACGCGGCAACGATTACAATAACATTTCTTTATATACCCTGGCGGATAAGCTGGCGATAAGCCCGAGCTATCTAAGCGGGCTCGTGAAAAAGGAAACGGGGCAGAAATTCATTGATATCGTTACCGGGACAAAGGTTGAGAACGCCAAAAAGCTGCTGAAGGAGCCCCGATACAGCATAGAGGATATAGGCAGAATCATAGGGTACCAGAATTATATAAGCTTCTATAAGGCCTTTAAAAAGCATGAGGGAATATCTCCGAAGGAATACCGGGGGAAAATAGAATACTGACGCTTCAGACCCTGAAGTCAAGGGCTTCCATGCTTATGTGACAATGCGGGAGGGTTAAAAGGATGCTCAAATTCAATTTTATGGGGTTTACCCATAAGCTGCGGTCGTTCATGTCTCCTTTTAATATCAATCTGAAAATCAGGGACAAGCTTCTGCTTTTTTATGCCGTGATTATATTGTTCGTAGCGCTTACGACATGCTTCGAGAGCTTTTATGTAAGCATAAACAAGGCTACCCGGGATATGGTCGACGTATCCGTTTCCCTCGCCGAGCAAAGGCTCATGAATATAGAAAACCTCACTGAGGAAATAGAGCTGAACATATTCAATCTTTACAACAATTCAAAGCTTCAATCCCAGCTGCTTGCAATAAAATTGGATCAGCAGGACTATAATGACAGCCTGATGCAGCTGGAGATATACGCGCAGCTGAACAATATCATGTACAGCACTCCGGCTATAGATTCGATCATGCTCATGGACCTAAAGGGAAAAACTTATTACGCCTATAAAAATAATATGACCCGGGAAAACGGCCTGGAGGAATCACTTAAGGCTAATCAGGATTTGCTCGTAGACCTCAAGGGCAAGTGCCGTTGGTCCGTTATAGACAACGACAGGATAATCGTCCAAAGGATGCTCTACAATTCAGGGTATATAGAGAAACTGGGGTTTTTATCGGTGGAAGTCAACCGCGGCTATTTATCAGACATGCTGAACATAGGGGGTACAAACAATAACTTTGCCCTGATGGACACTGCCGGCGAGCTGTATCTGTCGCACGGCGCGGTAAGCGTAGGCTTCTGGCGGAATCTGGCCGGAGGCCTGGATATAAGGGGCGGCGGAGACAAGAATGTGAAGCTGGCATACGACGACGAAATGTATAATTTCTCCATACTGGGTTCGAAAAACAGCGATTGGATTATTATTAACGCCATTTCGGACAAAATGATGAGAGAAAGCTGGAACATGATCATCCTGATAGGGATGGGCATCGCCTTTTTTGCTTTTCTTATTGCCTTTTTGTTTGTCCTGTACATTTCTTCAAAGCTGTCGACAAATATAAATGCCCTTCTTCAAAGGATAAACGATATCTCCCTAGGCCGCTTCTACAATGATATAAATCTTGCGTCAAACGATGAAATAAGCCTGCTTGGATACAGGCTGAACGAGCTTGGCAGAGAAATGGACAGGCTGGTTAAAAAATCGGTTCATGAAGAGCAGTCAAAGCAGGAGCTGGAGGTCAAAATGCTACGGGTGCAGTGCCATGCCATACAGGCTCAGCTCAATCCCCACTTTATATACAACTCCCTCGAATCCATAAGCAGCTTTGCGACAATCAAGGGAGTCCCGGAGATCAGTACGATGGTATGCAGCTTCGCAAATCTCATAAGGACAAACGTAAAAAGATACAGCAAATATGTCACTCTTAAGGAAGAAGTCGAATACTTGAAGAGCTATGTGAAATTTTACAAATTCATTTATCCGCGGAGGATAGCGGCAAGGTTTGACATTGAAAAGCACCTTGAGAAAGTCATGGTGCCGAGCTTTTTACTCCAGCCCCTGGTGGAGAATTCGATTGTATACGGCGTGGAAAAGTATATGCGGAAGATCAAGATTGCCGTCAGGTGCTATCAGAAGGACGGGCAGGTGATCATCGAGGTGCAGGACGACAGCGTAGGGATCGCACAGGATGCGCTGTCCAGGCTTGTAAGCGAAATCGAAAACAGCGAAGAGGAAGAGGCGGCTCCGGAAAAGCATGCAAGGGTAGGTCTCAGGAGCGTAAACCGCATCATAAAGCTGCTTTACGGAGATGCGTACGGCATGCGGATAGAGAGCGAATTGAACGCAGGGACAAGCGTGCGGTTGAATCTGCCGCTCCTTTGACGGCCTGTCTTTGTGAAAAAAAGCTAATAAAACATTAAAAAGCGTATATTGTTTTGTTTATAGTTATCAAATATCATTGCTTCAGTAGCTACGAATCAACTTAATAGTGAGGAGAAACAGTTATGAAGAAAAGTATCTGTATTTTATTGGGTGTCGTGATGATGCTTGGGATCCTAGCGGGATGCGCAGGTTCGAATGAGCAAGCTCCAGCCGCCGCTACTGCCGCCGATGCACAGCCGTCCGTCTCGGCTTCCGGGACTCAGCCGCAGCAGGAGCCGGAGCTTGAGGGAGAGATTACGATCATGCACTATCTTGGCGGCGAAGCCAGGAATAAATTATTCAACACCTTAATGGACGAATTTTCTGAAAAATATCCCAAGGTAGATTTCGAAAGCAGCGGCACGGACTATGCAAATTATATGACGCTCATCAGGACCAAGGCTGCAGCCGGCGATATGCCAGACTTTTTTATGGCTACTCCGATAAAAGTGACCGATATCGTAGATTCCGGTAAGGCCATGGACCTCAAAGCGGCAGGACTGCTCGACACGCTTCCGCTCGAGGGGGATGTCTACAAGGAGTGCGAATTCCCTGACGGCGGTATCTACGGCATGCCCATGTCGTTAAAATTATTTGCGGTATATTATAACGCCGATATATTCCAGAAATACGGGATACAGGTGCCGAAGACCAATAGCGAATTCCTGGCTGTCTGCCAGAAGCTCAAGGATAACGGCGTTGACCCGTTCATCAGGGCATACAAGGACTATACCCAGTTATATGCCGATATCAAGCTCGGGCTGGTCCCTGCCCTCGCCGAAAACGGACATTCGGATTATTATGCTCAGCTCATGAGCGGTAAAAAGAAATTTGCAGATTATCCCGAGTTTATATCAACCATTGACGACTTCAATAAAAGGCTCGAGTGGTCGCGCATAGACGACCTTGCAAATGACACCAACAAGGCCGCCGAGTTGTTTGCACAGGGGAAGGGCGCCATGTACATGGGCCTGCTGTCCGTAGTATCCAGCTGCTTCACGATCAATCCGGACTTCAACATGGCCTGCTTCCCGTATCCTTATACTGAAGATCCCTCAAGGCATAAATACATTATCGAGCTGGACGACGTATGGATGGTCAGCCAGGATACGAAGGTAAAGGATGCCGTATTCAAATGGTCGCAATTCCTGTACGAGAAGGAAAACGCCCAGCGCTGGGCCGAAGCCGGAGGGCTTGTCATGGTGGAGAAGGGCATCGACTCGACGAATATGCGTCCGGTGCTCAAAGACCTGATCCAGGCGAACGAAAGCGGCCAGACCGTACAGAACTGCATCCCCCAGCCGGTAGGCGAATTCGTCAACAAGTACCGTTCCTATCTGCAGGCCTGGGTAGCCGACGTCAAGACGAGAACGACCGATAAGCTTGTCCAGGATGGTCAGCATATATACGATGAGATTATAAAGAGTCAGAACAAATAATATAAGGCGCGTCTTACTAAATCCCGCAATGTACAGGACTTATTTAAGGGCGTAAGAAAAGCCAACGGAACTGAAGGCTGTCAGAAGCTTTGACAGCCTTCAGCGGCTTCCGGTATCCGCTATGTCAGGAGGTGCTCATATTTTCATGAAGCCAAGCTTAAGCAGTAAAACTACACAAACCCTTTTCAATTATTTTTTCTTAGGCCCGGCGGTTTTGATATTTTTTATCTTTGTGCTTCTGCCGTTTTTGCAGGGCATACCCTATTCATTTACAAACTGGAACGCTGTTGACAGCAACTATGATTATATCGGCTTTAAAAATTATATTTCCCTGTTCACGGGACAGGGCTTCGGCAAGGACCTGCTCAATACGGTTTACTACACGGCGCTCAGCGTGGTGTTTGCAAATACCTTCGGATTGATTTTTGCCATGGGCGTATGCAAGAGCACAAGACTTAACAATGTCCTGAGGACTTTTTTCTTCATGCCCTTTGCAATAAGCCTTATCCTTGCGGCTTACATATGGTCGTATATCTATGCCGACGTTTTTTCTCCGCTATTCAATGTGATCAGCCCGCTGGCCTCCACCAAATGGGTCATGCCGGGTATCGCCGCAATATCGGTATGGAGGGACAGCGGATATTGCATGATAATATTTATCGCAGCCCTGCAATCCATACCTCACGAATATAATGAAGCGTCCATGATTGACGGCGCCAACGGGATTCAAAGATTCTTCCACGTGACGCTGCCTATGCTCATCCCCGCGTTCACGACGAATATAACATTGCTGCTCTCATGGGGATTCAAGGTATTCGAATATCCCATGGCTGCCACGGCGGGAGGCCCCGGCGGAGCTTCCGAGACGATCGCGATGTATGCATACAACAACATATTTGCTTTTTTTAATGCCGGCCTTGGTCAGGCGGCAGCCATAACAATGACAATCATGTTTGCGGTTGTCACGCTTACCGTTTCCAGGCTTATACGGTCAAAGGAGGTGGAGATGTGAACAAGGGGGCTGTTTCCTTGCTGAAAAAAATACCTATGCTGGTACTGGCGGCAATTGTTCTTTTCCCGTTTTATGTCTGCTTCATCTACGCGTTTAAATCCCCGTCCGATATTGTATTCGGCAAGCTGGGACTTCCGACGCAGTTTTATCTGGAAAACCTCAAGAATGTCATGTTCGAGAATCCTTTGTTTTTCAACTCCATGAAAAACAGTATTCTTGTCACGATACCCGTTACCCTGGTATTGACCTTCATATGCCCGATGGGAGCCTATGTCCTGGCAAGAAACAACAAACGGGCCTACCGCATGATCTATACTTTGTTCCTGGCGTCAATCCTGATCCCTTTTCAGTCCATCATGCTGCCCTTGTATCTGAATTTGAAAATGTTTGGCCTGGTGAATACCCTGTTTGGCTTTATAGTTGTCAAGATCGGATTTACGACGGCTTTTAACATTCTGGTAATCACAAGCTTCGTAAAAACCATACCGATCGTGCTTGAAGAGTCCGCGTCCATCGAAGGCGCCGGCAGATTCAGGACGTTCTGGAGCATCGTATTTCCGATGATGCAGCCGGTGAATATGACCATGCTTGTGCTCAACGTGCTGTTTACCTGGAACGACTTCAACATAGCGCTTATCATCCTGCAGAAGTCAAGGGTGAGGACGCTTCCCATGGCGCAGTTTATATACTTCGGAGAGAACACCACCGACTTGCACAGCGCATTTGCCTTCGCCACACTGTCAATCATCCCGGTAATCATATTATATTTGTGCTTCCAGAAATACATCGTGGAGGGCATTGTCGCCGGCGCTGTGAAGGGATAAGGCCTTCTAAGGGAAGAAGAGCAGGAAATGAAAAAGGTATTGCATATAACGACAGGAGGAGTTCGGCTTCGGACTTCTCCTTTTTGCCGCAGCCGGTATCAGGCTAAATCGCTGTTTATTTTTTTCATTATTACCGCTCCTTCCAGGTAATTACTATTTTTATCTCGCCTTCCGGGGCGAGGAAAATTTACGATGACAGCCATTTGATCAAGTCTGATTTTATCGAAAGAAATTTTTTTGTCAGCGCATCCCACGTTTCTTTTGATACGTCATTATCTTCATATAGATACCTGACACCCACTTTCAGACCGTTTTCATCGACTATATCGTATTTCGAAAATTCCACACTTGCAATTTCATTCCCGCTGGTATCCAACGTGATATACATATAATTCGTATGCGGCGGAGCGCCGCCTGGGCGCTCGTATAAAAGCGCCCCATCATTCAGCGGGGAACAGTAAGCTACATTCGCATGCCACAGAACAATCTGGTTATCACGGTACGTGAAAATTTCATAGCCCCCGCCCGCAGTTGGGCGCAGGTGCAATTCCGGAATCCCGTCCCCATTCATGTCAAACAGGGCGTACAAAGTGTCTGAGCCCAGGGAAAGGTCATTGATGCTGACGGTCCCGCTTTCCGATAAATCATGTTTGGGATCTTCTACGGCGGCATCGCCTTGCAAGAAGGCCTCATACGCTGAAACAGCGGCGTCGTACCCCTCTTTTGCAGCGAGGACTGTCCCATTCCCTGCACCGGTGGATTGCCGGGTTGTCGGATATGTCATCGTAGAACAGCCATACCAAGGGTTTGTCCAGCCGACCGTACCTTCGTGATAGTAAATAGTCGGGAGTGGTGGATAGAGCACATAATGAGCAATTTCCGGTGCATCTCCTTCAAAGTAAATGGATTGCAAATTGGGGCAAGCATCAAATGCACAATTTCGAAGAAGAGTTACACTGGCGGGAATCGTAACAGTTTTCAAGCGGGTACAACCCTGAAACGCATTGTCTTGGATTTCGGTTACACCGTTCGGAATGATAACCGAAGTTAACGTGGTGCAATCCTGAAAGGCGCCCGTTTCCTCGAATGTATTACCGACAGCGGTCACTTTTTTTCCACCAATCTCCGCCGGTATTTCGATATCGCCGCCCTTGCCTGTGTATTTGGTGAT
>JAEZJL010000152.1 GCA_023415815.1 Bacillota bacterium
GCGGGACACCTTGATTAAAAGTCAAGTGCTCTGCCAACTGAGCTAATGGCCCGTATTGCCACACAGGTATATATAATACAGTACGGGCGGCGGTTTTGTCAACCATAAATTCAAATGCTTTTCCGCCACAGGGTTATTCCGTTATAACCGCGCTCGTAGCCCAATTCAAGAAGCTTGCCGTGCAATGGCGAATCGTATATGCTCCGTTCTCCGCCTTCCTCCGCTTCCCAGCTTTCGGTGAACAGGTTCTTCCTGGAGGTCCATAAGGATCTTGAATTAAAGCTGTTGACAAAGCATTCCGCAGCCTTTTCCAGTACCTCCGGCTCCCTGGCAAGCGGCTGCATCGTTCTGCCGAAATCCTTTATAACCAGCGCGGGAAGCCCGTTGCTGAATACGATGGCGGTACCGTGGCCCTTCGGCAGCTTCGGCGCGCCCTTTTTCACGAACAGATCCCTGTACGGGTTGGCAGGGTCCAGGCTGCACAGGGTCACATAGCCTGCTTCTGCTCCGGGCGAGTCCTGCAGGCGCAGCAGCTCCAGCTCCCTGTCGCGCGCGAACTGTATGCCTGACAGACCCGATACATAAAAGCCCCTTTTGATGCCGCTGTTGAATTCGCTTGCCTTCAGGCCATTGTATATCTCGCTCCATTTGAAGACTCCGCTGCCGCCGGCGGCTATATCCTTTGAGACAATGCCGTACCGGTCAAGCAGACCGTTTACGTATTCGAACAGACCTTTTTCATCTTTTGAAACGGTCTGCTTTTCGGCCAGGTACCATCTTCCCATATTCGGATAGGTATTGTATTTTACCCACGGCGAGTTTTTGCGGTCCAGCTCCGTGTAATATCTCGCGACAGAAAACGAATCGTTTATTACCGCGCCGCTCCAGACGAGCCTTTCAAGCTTCGCAAGAAGCTCGCCCGCAGGCAGCTCCGTCTGCTTGGTAAGCTCCTTCAGGAAAAGGGCGCCTCTGTCTCTCAGGACATCCAATACCCTCTCCTCATACTCATCCAAGGTAAAGGGCATATCTGCCCCATTTACCGGTACACCGACTTCCCCTTCGTTCTCCTGCACCGGCCGGAACGAAACCTCCCGCGCGCTCCCGTTCGTCCGCGCGGCCCAGCGTATGACCCCGGTAGAGCACAGGTAATCCAGCAGCCTGGGTTCATATTTCTTTATTCTTGACGGAAAGATAAAATCCTCCCACCACGAAACGGGCAGGTATACTCCCTGCAGGATTTTGACGACCGCCGCCAGCTTTTCGTCGGGCGGAAGCACGTCCTCCCCGAGCAGGTGCAGCTTGAAGAGGAATGCGGTATACACCTCCGGTGCTTTGGGCTTTATATCGCTCCTGGCAAGTATAACCGTTTTTCTCTTTATACGCTCGTATACCTTCCTGTGGCAGTAGACCGCCTCCGCGCCCTGTCCGGCTTCGCGGAGCCTGAGAAGCTCGCCTGCGGCAAGCAGCCGCTCAAGTGCGGCGTCCAGTATTCCGTTGTTCATTCCGTACCTTTTAGCAGCTTTTGAAGGCGAAAACGGCCCCGTATACAGCGCAAATCTTCTGAGTATGCGTACAGCAGCCTCCGCCGCAACAGCAGCGGGGACGGGCTCTGCTCCGGCTGCTATACCGTACAGGGGATAATCCTCCGCAGCTGCCAGGTAGTCCTCAGCCTCTTCGCCCATACGCAGCCGCTTTATCCTTCCCTGCTCCTCCAGCTGATTCAGCCAGCCCTCCAGCATATCCGCGCCGACCTCCCTGAAAAGGCCGCCTGTTCCCGGCCCGCAGGGCAGCTCGCCGAAGGAGCGGATAAAGTGGTACAGTTCGTCCGTATCGGCCAGCTTCCTGTTGAATTTATAAGAAATCAGCTCTCTTTCAATGATCTCAACGGCCCTCGGGTCGATCAGTTCATATTCGCCGTTCACTCCCGCGGCAAGCTGTATGAATTCCCTGTCGTTAACGAGCAGCTGGTTCCTCCTCTCGGCTACCGGCAGGTCATAGGCGTACTGGTATATCTGCCAGAAGTTGAAGAGCAGCTCGCTTGAAAAAGGCGAGGGCTTTTCGGTATATATGTCCAGGATGCCGACCCTTCCCGCCCTGATGCTCTCCAGCAGCCTGCAGAGATTTCCGATGTCGAAGATGTCGTTCATGCATTCCCTGTAGGTTTCAACCACCGTGGGATGGTCGGGCTTTGTCAGCACGGACTGAGCGGCCTCGGCGGCCCTCAGCCTCTGCACCCACAGCGGCGTCCGCTTTCCGAAGCCCTTTGATTCTATAAGCAGCGACCTTGTGAGGTTGTAACGCAGGTTTATGTTGAAAAGCGGCGCCTCAGGCAGCTGCCCGAATATGTCGTCCTCAAGGCTGTCCGGCGTCAGGAGCGAAAAAATGTTTGCGAGCCTGCCCGTATAACCGGCAAAGTGGAACAGGATGCCGTCGTCGTTGTATACGTATTCGATGCGGCAATTGAGAAGCCTGCACAGCTTGGAGTGAAGCAGAACGGCCAGCGGGGCGTGTACTCTTCCCCCGAAGGTCGAATGGATGATCATGCGCCTGTCTCCGACTTCATCGCTGAAATGCTCGCATAGGATGAGCCTGTCGCCCGGCAGGCGGCCGGATGCGGCTATCTGGTCGGCGGCATACTGTCTGAGGTTATCCGCGGCAACACCATCGAGGCCGCATTCCTCCGCCATAATATCACGGAAACCTATGTCCCTGTGGATGCTCTCCAGCCTCCGCATAAAGGCGCCGAGCTTCACTCCGGTTTCAAACGTCCTTAACACCTTGTCGCCCATCCAGAAGGGTATCTTTGCACCCGAATCGGTTGAGGGGCTCACCTGCACCCTGTCCTTTTCAATCTTTTCAAGCCGCCAGACCGAGCTTCCGAGGAAAAACCTCTCACCGAGCCTGCTCTCGAACACAAACTCCTCCTGAAGCTCGCCGAGCTTTATATCGGTATCCATGAGGTAAACCGTATAATTGCCCTTGTCGGGTATGGTCCCGCCGCTTGTCAGGCACATCCTCCTGCCCAGGGCCGTCCCCCTTATCTTACCGCCTGCCCTGTCGTATGTAAGCCTGGGCTTCATTGTCCCCGGAGCGTCCTCGGGGGACGGGTCGGACAGCATGTCCAGAACGTCGGTAAACTGCTTTTCGGGCAGATCCCTGTAAGGATAGGAACATCGGACGAGCTCATAGACCTCCCTTGCATCCTGCTCACCCTCCGCGGCAATGGAAGCAAGCTGCTGCGCCAGTATGTCGAGGCAATTCTGAGGCACCCTTATATCTTCTATCCCATACTGCCTGGCCTGATATGAAATAAAGGCCGAATTCAGCAAGTCGCCTCTGGTCTTCGGCACGATAACACCCTTGCTGACAGCGTCAAGCCTGTGTCCCGACCTGCCTATTCTCTGCAGCGCCTGCGCCGTGGAAGCAGGCGCGCTCACCTGTACGACCAGCTCTATGCTTCCGATATCTATGCCAAGCTCCAGCGAGGACGTCGCCACAAGGCAGCTTATTTCTCCATCTTTGAGCTGCTGCTCAAGCTCGTGCCTTACCTCTTTTGAAACGCTGCCGTGGTGGGTCCTGACGAAGGGCTCGCCTGCAAGCCTGTTCAGGCCTGAGGCTACAAGCTCTGCGGCCCTGCGGTTGTTTACAAAGACCAGAGTCGATCTGTGCGCCTTTATAAGGACCAGAAGCTGCGTGTAAATAGCCGGCCAGACGGTATTCTCCGGCAGGGTCCTGAAGTCGTCGACCGGCAGTCTGACCGACAGCTCAAAGGCCCTCCTTTTGTCGCAGTCCAGTATCTTTACATCCCGGCAGGTCCTGCCGGATACGCCTTCTCTTCCGCCCGGCCTGCAGCCCGCAAGAAAATTTGCGGCCTCCTCCAGCGGATTGACGGTAGCGGTCAGGCCTATCCGTTTCAGCGGCCTTCCCGCAATCCTTTCAAGCCTCTCCACTGAGACGGCCAGATGCACGCCGCGCTTGTTTGCGCATATGGAGTGTATCTCATCCACTATCAGGTATTCCACCTCTGTGAAAAGATTTCTTGAAGAAGGCGACGCAAGCATTATGAAAAGGGACTCCGGCGTGGTGATCAATATATCCGGAGGATATCTCAGCATCCTGCTCCTGTCCTTCTGCGGGGTGTCTCCCGTCCTTACCGCCGTCGCTATGTCCGGCAGGCTGAGGCCCTGCGCCTCAGCCCTTTCCTTTATGCCTTTTACGGGTACTTCCAGATTCCTGTATATGTCATTATTTAAGGCCTTGAGGGGCGATATGTAGATTACCCTTATCCCCGTGTTTTTCGTTCCCGCCGTCTTTAATGAATACATCATATCCAGGCATTTCAGGAAAGCCGCAAAGGTCTTGCCTGAGCCTGTGGGCGCACATATGAGGACGTTGCTGCCGGCGGCTATCTCAGGCCAGCCTCTTCTCTGAGGCTCGCTGGGCTCTCCGACGTTTTCCAGAAACCACTCCCGCACCACAGGCATAAAGCTTTTCATACACTCGAAATTATCCATCACGATCCTCGCAATCAAACCGTAAATATATCTCGGAGCTTTATTTCCAGGCCTTCAAACACCTTCGACCGGACCGCCTCGTCACCCCTGAAAACGGTAAAGTCGCCGATGCCGTTGGCCCCTCCCAGTTTTTCGAAGCTGTATACAAGGATTTCTTTTTTATCCGTGTCAACCAGCCAGTATTCGCCGACGCCCGCTTGCATATACAAATCGAGCTTTTTTATCATGTCCCTACTTTTCGAGGAACTTGAAAGCACCTCCGCGGCCAGGGCCGGGACGCCTGAATATCTCCCCTTTTCATCAATATTCTCCATATCGCAGACGACCAGGATATCCGGCTGCACGACACAGATATTGTCCTCGCTTTTCTGAAGCGTGACATCAAAGGGCGAGGTCAGCGGCCTGCACTTCTTCCCTCTGAACCACACGGCCATCCCGGCCAGCAGCTCGGCCACCGCCGCCTGGTGACTGAAACTAGGGGAGGTGAGCAAAAATGCCTCCCCGTCAATCAGTTCATATCTCAGGTCGCTTTTTTCAGTCATTTCGATGAACTCCGGATAGCTCATTTCGCGGCTGTCTCCAACTATATAGTTCACTGCCGTTTCGCCAATGGTGTTTCTTTCTTCACACGGCACAAGCTTTGCAATTTCCCTGCCCTTGCGCGTTATTACGACATCCTCAAGCTCGGCGGCTATCTTCATGTACTTGCCAAAATTGTTCTGAACTTCTGTAGAAGGTACCTTCATATCCTGCCTCCATTCGGCGCATGCCGTGGAAATATTGTTTATAGCTATATAATATATAGTATTAGCTAAAATGTCAATATGTTATAGCTAATATCGGAAGGCGTCAAAAAAAGGCTGCGGAGATGATCTCCGGAGCCCTTTTAAATTCCATGCACTGAAGCTGCCCTGCACATTATCCTGCGTTTCAGATTTTGATCGTCTGCTCGCGCTCCTTGCCCACGCCTATAAGCTTGAGCTGCACTCCGACCAGCTGCTCTATCCTGACGAGGTAACGCTTCGCATTGTCCGGAAGCTCATCGAAGCTGCGTACACCTGAAATGTCTTCCTTCCAGCTGTCGAATTCCTCGTATACCGGCTCGCATTTTGCCAGCTCCTTGAGGCTTGCAGGGAAGCTGGTGGTGATCACGCCGTCCTTCCTGTATGCCGTGCACAGCTTGATCTTGTCGAGCTTGCCTATCGTATCGACATGATTAATCGCCAGTCCTGTGAGGCCGTTGATCCTTGCGGCGTATTTTATCATTACAGTGTCGAGCCAGCCGCAGCGCCTTGGCCTGCCGGTGGTCGTACCGTATTCCCAGCCAAGCTCTCTTATGGTGTTTCCCGTCTCGTTGTCCTGCTCCGTGGGGAAGGGACCCGAGCCCACCCTCGACGTATACGCCTTGAGAACTCCGTACACCTCGTCTATATAAACCGGCCCGAGGCCTGCGCCCGTGCAAACTCCGCCCGCGACGGGATTTGAGGACGTGACATAGGGGTAGGTACCGAAATCAAGATCCAGGAAGGTAGCCTGAGCGCCCTCGAAAAGTATGTCCCTGCCTTTTTCCACCGCATCGAAAATAACCGTATTCACATCGGCGACATGCTTTCTCAGTACATCCGCGTAGGCTGAATATTCCGCTATCACTTCGTCCGCGTCAAAGCCTTTTCCGCCGTATATCTTTTCGATCATCAGGTTTTTGACCGCCAGGTTTTCCCTGACCTTGCGCGCAAACTCCGCGCTGTCGACAAAGTCGCACATTCTTATGCCGCATCTTTCGGTCTTGTCGGCATAGGCAGGGCCTATTCCCCTCTTTGTCGTACCGATGCTGCCGCTTCCCCTGAAGGCCTCCTGCAGCTCGTCAAGCGCCCTGTGATACGGCATTATAAGGTGGGCCCTGTCGCTTATAAGTAAATTGTCCGTATTTATTCCTCTTTCGTTAAGTCCCTTTATTTCCTCTATGAGCACTGCAGGGTCAATCACCACTCCGTTGCCGATAATGCATGTCTTGCCGCTGTGAAGAATGCCAGAAGGTACGAGGTGCAGGGCGTATTTCACCCCGTCCGCAACGATGGTGTGCCCTGCGTTGTTCCCCCCGGAAAACCTCACTACCAGTTCAGAATCCTTCGCAAGCATATCGATATATTTTCCCTTGCCCTCGTCTCCCCATTGAGTCCCTATTACCACTCTTACCGCCATTAAAAATCCCCCGTTCCCAGCCGGTCCGGCGAGTGC
>JAEZJL010000163.1 GCA_023415815.1 Bacillota bacterium
ATATAGGGCTGCATCAGCCTCGCCGCCTCAAGACCGCCCCTGGAGTCGCATTTCTGGCACATCTTGCCATAGACCGGATGCTCTCTGACGATGCCGCAAAATTCGCAGCAGCGGCTGTGCTCCGTCACGGGCATCCCCCTGTAGTCCACTGTTATAATCGCCATGTCCGTTGCCGCCGCCATCTGATCCTGTATTTTTTGAAATTTCTCCAGATTAACAATATAATCCAGATTCAGGAAAAGACTGTCCAAAACGCTACCTCCGCTTTTCTATGCTAATATATTACCATACCGCACCCGTCCGTTCAATCCGCTTTAAGCAATATGGAAATATTTTTAACTGATATGCGCGAAAAGTGCATAATATTCCTATCTTATTTTTCTATATGAAGGTAGATTATTCTGATGTAGCCGGTACGAATGAATAATATAATTAAAGCATCGAAATACAATTCAAAAAGGAGCGAAGCCATTATGAAAAAAGTGATGATTTCACCGTCGAAGTATGTGCAGGGAGAAGGAGAACTGAACAACCTTGGAGCTTATGTTAATGATTTCGCCGATAAAGCAATGCTTGTAGCGTCAAAAGTGGACCAGGAAAGAGTGCAGAAGTTTCTTGACGAGGCAGTCACGAGGAATCCCTTTAAGATCTTTTACTCGGAATTCAGAGAAGAATGCACAAAGAAAGAAATCCAGAGAATCAAAGCATTGGCTGAAGAAAAAGGCTGCGGAGTTTTCATAGGCTTAGGCGGCGGAAAGGCCCTCGACACGGCAAAAGCGGCTTCCCACCTTTCTAAAAAGCCCGTTATCATCGTACCCACCATCGCATCCACCGACGCGCCCACCAGCAAGCTGGCCATCGTATACACCGAGGAAAGCGCGTTTGAAGAATATATGCATTTGCACAAGAATCCCGACCTGGTTCTGGTCGATACCGGTATCATAGCCAAAGCCCCCACAAGATTCCTTGTCGCAGGAATGGGCGATGCCCTTTCCACATATTTCGAAGCCAGATCCTGCGTCCGGGCCAATGCCAACAACATGCCCGGAGGAAAAAGCACTAAGGCCGCCTTCGCCATAGCAACACTTTGCTACGAAACCCTGCTCGCAGAGTCGACCAAAGCTAAAGCAGCATGTGATTTAAACCTGGTCACTCCTGCCCTTGAAAACATCGTAGAAGCAAACATACTACTGAGCGGCCTTGGCTTCGAAAGCAGCGGTCTTGCGGCGGCTCACGCCGTCCACAACGGGCTGACCGTCCTCGAAGAAACCCACAAATACTTCCACGGCGAGAAGGTCTCCTTCGGTACCATCGTCCATCTCGTACTTGAGAACTCTCCCAAGGAGGAGCTGGAAACCGTCCTCGGCTATTGCAAATCCGTAGGGCTTCCCACCTGCCTCAAAGACCTCGGGATCGTTGACGTCACCAGGGAAAAAATCATGGCGGTGGCAACGGCCGCGTGCGCGGAAGGCGAGACCATCCACAACATGCCGTTCGAGGTGACTCCCGAGAGCGTCTACGCCGCAATACTCGTAGCCGACAAGCTCGGACAATAATAGCGGAGGTATCGAACAATGAAAAAAATTATCAACAAAGTAGAAGACGTGGTCATCGAAATGTGCGCGGGCATAGAAAAGGCCCACCCCGACAAGCTGGCCTTCAGCAGGAAATATAAGATTATTAAAAGGAAAAGCATTAACAAGGATAAGGTAATTCTTATCAGCGGCGGCGGAAGCGGACACGAGCCGGCCCACGCCGGGTTCGTCGGCAAGGGAATGCTGGATGCGGCGGTATGCGGCGACGTATTTGCCTCACCCTCGACTATCCAGGTCTATAATGCCATATCGGAAACCCAGTCAGATAAGGGTACGCTTCTGATTATCAAAAATTATTCCGGTGATTGCATGAATTTCGACGCGGCGGCAGAAATGGCAGCTGATGATGATATTACGGTTGATAAAGTATACGTTAACGATGATGTCGCAGTAAAAGACAGTCTCTACACGGTAGGACGCAGAGGCGTCGCCGGGACCGTATTCGTACACAAAATCGCAGGAGCCGCCGCTGAGAAAGGATTGGACCTGGCAGAAGTCAAGGCCGTGGCCGAGAAGGTCATTGCCAATGTAAGGTCCATCGGCTTTGCACTCACTTCCTGCACCGTCCCCGCAAAAGGGACGCCGACCTTCAGCCTTCAGGAGGATGAAATAGAATTCGGCGTGGGTATCCACGGAGAGCCGGGAATAACCCGCGAAAAGCTCAGGACCGCCGAAGAGCTCGCCGAGGACATGCTGGACCGGATCGTAAAGGATCTCCCTTTCCAGCCGGGCGACGAGGTAGCCTTGATGGTAAACGGCCTTGGCGCTACTCCGTTGATGGAGCTGTACCTGCTGAACAATTCGGTCAGCGACATCCTCGTCAATAAGGGCATAAAGGTTTACAAAACCTTCGTCGGCAACTACATGACGTCCATCGACATGGCAGGAGCGTCATTGACCCTGCTCAAGCTCGACAGCCAATTGAAGGAGCTGCTTGACGCGCCCTCGGATACCGCAGCATTTAAAGTATGAAGAAACGCAGCAAATGAAAGCGGGGTATTTTAAAGCATGCAAATAATAACGGTTAACGATCTGGTAAGAATGGTGGAGATCATGTCCGACATCATCATAGAAAACGAGGTCCCCTTCTGCGAGCTGGATTCCGCCGCAGGAGACGGAGACTTCGGCATGTCTCTTTCCAAAGGCTTCAGGGAGCTGAAGAAGGAATGGTCCCAGCTTTCAAGGGAGGATATCGGCAGCTTCCTCAAGGACAGCTCAATGATCATAATAGAGCACTGCGGCGGGGCCTCCGGACCAATCTGGGGCTCGGCCTTCAGAGGCGCGGCAAAGTATGCCGCCGGAAAGACGGAGCTGGACCTGGCAGGGCTGGGCGAAATGCTGCAATATGCCGTTGACGGAATACAAAAAAGAGGCGGCGCAAAGCTCGGCGACAAGACCCTGCTGGATGCGCTGATCCCTGCTGTGGAATCCCTCAAGCAGAGCAGCGCTGCGAGCGAAGGCCTTATGGATGCCATGAAAAAGAGCGCACAGGCGGCTGTGACCGGCGCGGAGAACACCAAGAAAATGGTAGCCTCCAAGGGACGGGCCAGCTACGTCGGTGAAAGAAGCCTGGATTACCCCGACGCGGGCGCCCATGCAATCGGCGTGATTTTTACAGGAATTGTTGAAAAGATATCTTCATAAATAGCAAATAGCTCCTCTATCATAGCTCCTCTATACTCCCCCCATGTCTGATTTCAGGCCGGGGGAGTTTATTTTGCCATTCGTTACGACTGTCAAAAGTGCAAAAAGTCCCGGAGATTCAATATCCCCGGGACTTTTTTTCAGAAGCTTATTTTTCTAAACTACGGGCTGACCGTTATCGATACCGACTTCGTCGAACCGTCACTGCCCTTCAAAACAACCGAAAAAGCAGCGCCGCCGTGATCCCTGACAGACTGTACCGAGACCCCGGGGGGATCATTGTCTACTTCGCCAAGCATGCTGTGAATATTAATGGTAGTTGCGTTGTTGTTGAAATGCACTGTTTCCGAAAAAATCTGATAGGTTACCTCAGCTTCTTTCACATCATCGCTCACGCTTATATGCAAATCCGTGACCATCGATGAAGCGTTCATACCCGCAAGGCTCACGACCCATCCCCCGCC
>JAEZJL010000194.1 GCA_023415815.1 Bacillota bacterium
TAGCAGAGGGCCGCTTTGAGCCCTGCATTATATATGAGGACAAGGACCTTACTAAGCCTGTTGATTTTTACTGCCTAGGCGTAAGCCAATATCCGTACATCAAGAAAGCGGAGTCCGTCAGCGAGGCCCTGGACGCTTTCTACTCCTCGCGGGACAGGCAGGAAAGGCTCAGACAGAAAAAGTCCGACCTCACCCGCGTCCTGAACAACGCCATGGAACGCTGCGGCAAGAAGGTGGCAATCCACACGGAGACCCTCCGGGACGTGGCAGGCCGCGAAAGGCTCAAGCTCTACGGCGAGCTGATAACCGCAAACATTTACCGCATCGGGAGGAATATAAAGTCGGTGTCTCTTTCCAATTTTTACTCGGAGCAGGGTGAAAGCGTCGAAATACCGCTGGATGAAAACCTGCTGCCCCAGGAAAACGCCCAGAGATATTTCAGGAAATACGCCAAGGCTAAGATCACCTACACCTACGCCACCAGACAGCTTGAGGATTCCCGGAAGGAGCTGGACTACCTTGAAGGAGTTCTTACCCTGCTTGAAAACTGCAGCTCGCCCCAGGAAATTGACGAGGTAAGGCAGGAGCTGGCAGAACAGGGCTACATGGTCCTGAAAAAAAAGCCCGGCGCAAAGAAGCAGCCCGCCATGTCCGAGCCGATGCGCTTCAAATCCTCCGACGGCTATGATATCTTTGTAGGCAAAAACAACAGGCAGAACGACCGTCTGACCCTGAAGCTGGCTTCCTCCAACGACGTCTGGCTCCATACGAAAAACATACCCGGCTCGCACGTCATCATCAGGAAAGCCGCCGGCGAAATCCCCGAAAGCTCCCTTAAGGAGGCCGCCATGCTCGCCGCCTGGTACAGCAGGGCCAGGATGTCCTCCAACGTGCCCGTCGACTTCACCGCCGTCAAAAATGTAAGCAAGCCCTCCGGCGCAAAGCCTGGCATGGTGATTTACGTCAGTTACAGGACCATCATGGTGACGCCGGACGAAAACTTGGTCAAGACGCTGCAATGCAAGTGAAAATGAAGTAAATTCCATAAGCGGCATAATCATTTCATAAACCGGGCGCACATATATAAAACCAGTAATTATTTCAGCTTATATGCCTATCCATTTCAAAACATTGCTTTCGTCAACCCTCAAATTATCCAGATCGCTCCATATGGGCAATCCTTTTATTTCCGCGGCCTCTCCGTGGTAGTCCGTCCCGCCGGACATATACAGATTATGCTTTATGCAATAGTCCTCGAGCCCACGGGTCTGCTCAGCCGTAAAAACGGGATAGTATACCTCGATTCCGTCTATAATGCTTTCTTTTACGAGCTTATCCAGATAATCCATGTGGTTATGCATATTATACTTGTACAGATGCGCCAGAAAGATCTTGCCTCCCGCGCCTCTGACAACGTCCGAGCACTCCCTGGCGCCCGGCGTATCGGCGGAAAAATCCAGGTACAGAATAAAATCGCGATTGCAGGTGCAGCTTCTGAAAAAGCCTTCCGGGTCGTCCCATTCACGGTCGGTAAAGTATTTTCCGTTTTCCTCGTACTTCCTAATTTCTTTATATATTCTGGCCACGGGAAATTCCGCTTCCGGGTCGTATACTATCCTGGAGTCAAGCTTTATATCGTTCCTCCGGCAGAGGTCAAGCAGGCGCCCAAACTCATCAAGCAGCTTCTCATGCTGTTTTTCTCTGGAGTATTTGCCGTCCAGCCACTTTTTTACCTGCTCAGGCTCGAAACCGTACCCCAGCAATTCTATTTTGGCGCCTTCAAATACGGCGTTCAGCTCTGCTCCGACAACGATCCTGCCGTCGAAAAGCCCTGCCGTATTTGTTCCTTGCAGCTCAATATGCGCGTCTACCGAATCATGATCCGTAATTGCCAGAATTTCTATGTTTTTTTGTTTTGCCCGTTTTAATAAATCTTTTACGCTGAATTTCCCGTCCGAATATGTCGTATGAGTATGTAAGTCGATAATCACTGCATTTCCCTCCGCATGACCTGCATATAAGCAGAATATAAATTAAGCTCCGCACAGCCGTGTATATTTTATATATTTCGCACAAAAAGTCAAGAATTATATTTGAAATGCCTGTTATTGGGACAGGTGCGTTGACATAAGCCAGATCAGACGGTAAAATCTGCATATGGGATGTATTTATGCCAGCATAACAAACAATACCAAGGAGTGATTCGCAATGTTTTCAGAAAAAATAATGTCCAACCTCATCAGATCGTCCTGGATCAGGGCTATGTTCGAGGAAGGAGAAAAGCTCAGGAAAATACACGGCGCGGACAGGGTATATGATTTCTCGCTCGGAAACCCCGACATCGAGCCTCCCCCAGCGGTAAAGGAAGCCCTTAAAAAGACCGTGCTTTCGGATATTCCGAAGCTGCACGGCTACATGAGCAATGCCGGATACCCGAATGTGCGGACCAGTATAGCAGACAGGCTGAAAATCGAGAGCGGGCTCCCCGTAACCTATGAAAATATAGTTATGGCCTGCGGCGCTGGCGGAGCAATGAACGTAGTGCTGAAAACGCTTCTCAACCCGGACGAGGAGGTCATTGTCTTCTCTCCGTACTTTGCAGAATATCTTTTTTATATCGACAATCACGGAGGAAAACCGGTAATCGTCGAAACCGATCGCGAGACCTTCCAGCCCGATCCGGATAAGCTCTTTGCCGCAATAACCCCGAAGACCAAGGCCGTAGTGATCAATACGCCCAACAATCCCACGGGCGCCGTCTATTCGGAAAGTACCCTCAAGGCCCTGGCCGGGAAGCTTGAGGCAAGGGAAAGGGAGTTTGGGACACAGATATATGTCATTTCGGACGCGCCTTACAATAAAATAGTGTATGACAACGCGCCCGTGCCTTCGATTTTAAAAATTTTCAAAAACTCGATGATCGTTGATTCCTTCAGCAAGTCTCTTTCGCTGCCCGGAGAACGAATCGGCTATATCGCGGCAAGCCCCAGGATCGATGA
>JAEZJL010000192.1 GCA_023415815.1 Bacillota bacterium
GATTATTTGCTTCGATCGTGTTATCATGGGTTTAATCGGTTTAGACGGAAGGGGTTTTATGCTGCAGATCATATCGCAGGCGGCGCCGGTTTTGCTCACCGGGTTAATTGCATATCTGCTGTTCAAGCTGGGGGCCGCTCTTAGGCACTCGGGTTCTTACCTGTCCGAGGAGCTCGGCTGGATGCTCGCCAGGACTCCGGCGCTCGACGCCTTCCTCGTGTTCGTCATAGGGATTGCCTTTGCCACGGCTGCGGCTGTCTGCGCTTTTGCGCAGGTTTCAAACCATATCATACTTACTCTTGACATCCTCTATCTTCTGAGCATGCTTTTGCTCATACTGTTCCATAATCTCAAGGAAGCCGGAAGCCTTCGCGCAACAGCGGCCTGAATCCGCATGCCCGTATGGCGTTGCGGAATGGGCGGGCTTTAGCCTGCCGATTCATATATTGCGCGGAGGTGTTTTCATGAAGAAAAATAAGAATTTATTAAATAATGTCAGGGAGTTTAAACAGCATTCCGGCGAGCTCAGTCTTGGGCCCTGCAGGGAGGTTTTGGAGCGCGTCAACCGTATCGGCCTTGAAAAGCTGGCAGACAGCCGGCTCAAGGAGCTGTCCGGGGCGCTGAGGCTCAGGGCTGTGGACGGCGCGCCTGCCGACGGGCTTATTGCGGAGGCATTTGCGCTCTGCCGCGAGGCGTCCCGGCGCGTGCTCGGTATGCGGCCCTTCGACGTCCAGATGCTGGCCGGCGTGGCGCTGCATTACGGCGCTCTGGTGGAGATGCAGACGGGGGAGGGAAAGACGCTGGCCGCAGTGGCGCCCGCGTATTTGAACGCCCTGTACGGCAAGGGGATCCATGTGCTGACCTTCAACGACTATCTGGCTAAAAGGGACGCCGGGTGGATGGGGCCGGTATACGAATTTCTGGGCCTTACAGCCTCCTATGTCCGCGAGGGGATGAGCACGGCCGAAAGGAAAGCGGCTTATGCAGCCGACATTACCTACCTTACAGCCAAGGAAGCGGGCTTCGATTACCTGCGCGGCTTTCTATGCGGCAGCCCTCAGGAGTTGGTGCAAAGACCCTATAATTACGCCGTTATCGACGAGGCCGATTCCATACTGATTGACGAAGCCAGGATACCGCTGGTCATAGCGGGGAAGGCCGAAAGGCCGCACGGCTCCGACCCTGTCAGGATGGCGGAGATCATAGGCGGAATGGAGCCGGAGGAGGATTTCAGCGTTGACGAGTACGAAAGGAATGTTTTCCTCACGGAAAAGGGAGCAGGCATCATCGAAGGGATATTTGCGTGCGGAAACCTTTATGACGAACGGAACCTCAGCCTGCTTGTGGATGCCGGCAATGCGCTGCACGCAAGGGTGCTGCTGAAAAGGGACGTAGACTATATCGTCAGGAGCGGTAAAGTAGAGCTGGTGGACGAATTCACCGGGCGCGTCGCGGACAAAAGGCAGTGGCCGCACGGCTTGCAGGAGGCAATCGAGGCCAAGGAAGGCATTTTCAACGACAGCAGGGGACAGATCATTGCTTCCATAACGCTCCAGAACTTCATCCGGCTGTATCCGAAGGTGTGCGGCATGACGGGCACGGCGAGGACCGCAGCTGCGGAATTCATGGAATTCTACGGTCTCAATGTGGCTGTTGTGCCTACCAACAGGGAGTGCATAAGGGTGGATCACCCGGACGTATTATTTACGCATCTTTTGGCGAAGCATGACGCGCTGGTCGAAGAGATATCGGGCGTACATGCCGCCGGACGCCCCGTGCTCATAGGCACCCGCAGTGTGGAGGAATCGGAGCTGCTGGCGGGCAGGCTCAGGACGCTTGGGATACCGTGCAGTGTGCTGAATGCAAAGAATGACGAGGAGGAAGCCCGCATCATCGCAAGGGCAGGCTCCTACGGGGCTGTGACGGTCTCCACGAATATGGCCGGGAGGGGGACTGACATCAAGCTCGGCGGAGAGAAGGAAGAGGACAGGGAAAGGGTCGTTGACCTTGGAGGCCTCTATGTGATAGGCACCAACAAACACGAAAGCAGGCGCATCGACAACCAACTCCGCGGCCGTGCCGGCAGGCAGGGAGATCCGGGCTCCACACGCTTTTTTGTCAGCCTGGAGGACGACCTGATGAAGCAGTACAGGCTCAAGGAGCTGATACCCGAACGGTTATACCCGAAGGAGCAGGCCGGGCCGCTGGAAAACAAGGCAATCACGAATGAGATGGCAAGGGCGCAGAGGATCATCGAGGGGCAGAATTTCGAGATACGGCGCACCATGAGCAAATATTCGGTGATAATGGAGCGCCAGAGGCAGATGATATACGATTTCCGGCGGGATATCCTGTTCGGAGCGGTTCCCGGTCTCATGCAGTCCGCGCTTCCGCAGCGGTATGCGCAGCTTCTCCCGGCAGCGGGCGAGGCAGGGCTGGCAAAAGCCGAGCGGCAGGCCGCTCTGCATCATATATGGGCCTGCTGGGCGGATTATCTGGATTTTATGTCTTACACCAGGGAAAGCATCCATCTGGTGAATATGGCCGGAAAGATTCCCATAAGCGAGTTTAATAAGATCGCCATAGACTCCTTCGACAAGCTGAAGGCCAATATAAGGGATGAAATAACGGCCACGCTTGCGCGCGCCGAAATTACGGCTGACGGCATAAACATGGAAAAGGCAGGCCTCAAGGCCCCTTCCTCGACCTGGACGTATCTTGTCGACGACGGACCCGAGCAGCTTGGAATTATCTCCGGTCCTCTTGCAATCGACCCGTTCTCGGTTATGTTATGGACGGTGAGCATGACCTGGTTCGCGGCAAGAAAGTTCATATTTAAAAAATCGAAGGATTTGAAATAGCCGCTTGGAGAGCCCGCAGGACAAAACAAGACTTGCGGGCTTTCACATACAGACCTATAATATACAAAAGCGGATTAATCCGCGGTATTGGAGGTAAGATTCAAATGGATAAGATGAAGCTTGGACGCACGGGGCTGGAGGTCGGCAGAAGCGGCTTCGGCGCACTGCCCGTGCAGCGCGTCGGCCTTGAAGAGGCTAAAAGGCTGCTGGTGAAGGCTTATGACAACGGTATCGATTTTTTTGATACCGCAAGAGCATATACGGACAGCGAAGAAAAAATCGGAAATGCCCTTTCCGGTGTGAGAAAAAATATCGTCATCGCGACCAAGACCTTTGCAAGGGACGGCAAAAGCCTCTTTGAGCAGCTTGAAACCAGCCTGAAAAACCTCAGGACGGACTATATAGACCTATATCAGCTGCACAATCCCGAAGGGCTGCCTGACCCGGAAGGCTCCGACGGCCTGTATGCCGCCCTGCTGGAGGCGAAAAGAAAAGGCATGATCAGGTTCATCGGCGTCACCAACCACAGGCTCGACCTTGCATTCGAGGCAGTTTCGTCAGGGCTGTATGATACGGTGCAGTTCCCATTGAGCTCTCTTTCTTCCGAAGAGGATCTGAAGCTTGTGAAGGCCTGTAAAGACAACGATGTCGGTTTCATAGCGATGAAGGCCCTTTCGGGAGGACTGATCACGAACGCCGCGGCGACCTTTGCCTTTCTCAGGCAGTTTGACAATGTCCTGCCGATCTGGGGTATACAGCGGGAGTCGGAGCTTGACGAGTTCCTCTCCTTCGAGAAGAACCCCCCGGCGCTTGACGAAGAGATGCTGGATATGATAAAAAGGGACCGCGAGGAGCTTTCAGGCTCCTTCTGCAGGGGGTGCGGCTATTGTATGCCATGTCCGGCGGGAATACCTATAAATTTAGCCGCGCGTATATCCTACCTGCTTGCCCGTTCCCCGTACAGGAATTACATTACCGAGGAATGGCGCAGCAGAATGGAGCTCATAAACGGCTGTATAAACTGCGGCCAGTGTAAAAAACGCTGTCCATACGGTCTTGACACGCCTGAGCTTTTAAAGCGCATGCTCGTGAGCTACCGGGAATTCTGCGAGAGCCACAAAGACTGAAGTCGCATGGCTTACAGGATTTTAACCGTATCGTACAGCGCATGAAGCACCAGCCAGTTCTGCGGGAAGAACCTGCCTATGGTCCAGTAGCTTACGCCTGCCAGACCATAGAGCGCGGGCAGCTGCAGCTTCGCATAGATGCTTCTCGCATCCTCGAACCAGACGACATGCAGCCTTCCGTCCGGATCATAGTAATTAAAGTAAGGCGCCTGCGATACGGGGTCGTATTTTATATCTACGCCCATATCATAGGCCAGCTGCACCGCTCCGGTATTCGAAACGACTCTTGCGGCGGTGCCCTGCGTATAGGGCAGCGTCCAGTCATAGCCGTAATTGGGTATTCCCATCAGCACCTTCCGGCTCGGTATGGCGGTAACGGTATAGTCAAGAACCCTCTGCACCTCGTTTATGGGCGCGACAGCCATGGGAGGCCCATAGGTGAAGCCCCATTCATAGGTCATTATTATGACCCGGTCTGCCAGGGCTCCGTGGGAGGGATAGTCATGGGCGTAATACTGCAGACCCTGCTGGTCCGCGCTGAGCTTGGGAGCCAGTGCGGTTGATACCCTGTAGCCATAGCTCCCCAGGAAGTTCACCGTTTTGCTGATGAAATCGTTATATTTCTGTCTGTCGGACGGATATACATATTCAAAGTCTATATTGAGGCTGTGATAGTTCTTCGTCCTGAGCGTCTGCAGCACATTTTCCAGAAGTCTTTCCTGGGCCTGCGCATTGTACAGGACTGCAGATGCGACATCGCTGTCAAAGCCCTTGTTTGTTATCACCATAACCGGGGCGACGCCGGACTGCCTTGCGGCATTTATTGCGGCTGTGTCGTCTATCGTATCAAGGCTGCCGTCCGGATTGACGGCATAGCTGAATATGCTCAGGTATGTCAGATAGGGGAAGGTCCTGTAGAGCACTCCGATATCGGTGCCCGGCATGGCATAGCCATTTACTTCCATGCTTCCAAGCTTCATTGTCCTCGATGGTATCGTAAGCACCTGGCCCGGATATATCACAGAATTTGCCGTAAACTGCGGATTTGCCTGCAGCAGGTGCGCAAGGCTGATGCCGTGAATATAAGCAATCGTATAGAGCGACTCACCTGCGGCCACCGTATGCAGTGAAGGGGAGTCCATTATCACAAGGGTCTGGCCGACCGCCAGCTGTGCCGGATCGGCAAGCCCGTTGTCGGAGATGATCCTGTCCGGCGAAACGCCGTAATACCCGGAAATGAGATAAACGCTCTCCCCACGTGCTACCACATGTATAATCAACATAAAAACCCCCTTCCGCTGCATTATATGTCGCGCAAAAGGTGTATGTGTTATATTGACGCGGCAGTTCCGTTTTATCCCGAAAATCCGATACATGAATTATTAAAATGTTAGCTAAATAATTCTGTTGATAAATTATCTTGCAAATTCTGTATAAGTGTATTATTATATGTATAGAACATATGTTCGATTATATTAATACTATCTGGCATGGATTTGAAAATGCTGATCTGTATCATATCGGCTTATGATTAGATTGCTTCAGGACGGTGACAAAAATTGAGCAGACATAGTTTTGGCGGGGATTGGACAGTAGAAAAATTAAACATTCTCTCTGAATACCTTGACTTTTACATCATAGCATTGAAAAATCAGCCATTTAATAAAATATATATTGATGCCTTTGCCGGTACGGGGTATATAAACGTCGGAGGTGAGGAAGAAGTTATTGAAGGCTCGGTGAAGCTGGCATTAAAAGCAGCCAACCCGTTTGACAGGTATATTTTCATTGAGAAAAACAATGATTATGCAAAAGAATTAAATGCCTTGCTGAACAATGAATTCTCACATATTCTGCATAGTGTAAGCGTTAGAAACGAAGATTGCAATACTGCTTTAAAGAATATTTGCGAAAAGACGGATTGGCGCCGGAACAGAGCGCTGATATTTCTTGACCCTTACGCCACGGAGCTTGAGTGGGAAACACTAAAAATTATAGCGGCTACGAAAGCAATTGACGTATGGTATCTCTTCCCACTGAGCGCGGCGAACTGGATGCTGAAGAAGGACGGCAGAATACAGGAGTCCTGGAGGATAAAATTAAATAGGATATTTGGCGATGACGGATGGTTTGAGGAATTTTACAAGGCCGACATGCAGATGACGTTTTTTGACGAGGGACTGCGTTTCAGCAAAGAGGTTAATGAAATACAATTGAAAAAATATATTTACGGCAGGCTAAAAACGATATTCCCCGCAGTTGCCGACAATCCGAGAATACTATATAATACAAAAAACAGTCCGCTGTTCCTATTTTGCTTTGCGGTTTCAAATAACAGCCACACGGCAATAAGATTGGCGCTAAAAGGCGCCGACCATATTTTAAAATACTCCGGAAAATGAGGTCGGAAAATGAAAACGGCGAATAGTCTTATTGAAAGAAAAACCTTGCTTTATAAAACAGGGGTCGAATACGGCGACTACACGATAAACCATGTACAGGGCTGCTCGCATGGCTGCAAATATCCATGCTATGCTTTTCTGATGGCAAAGAGATTCGGCAAGGTCAAAACGTATGAAGAATGGATAGAGCCTAAAATAGTTAGCAATGCAATTGAATTGCTGAGAAAAGAAATTCCAAGGCTTAAAGATAAAATAACATCCGTCCATCTTTGCTTTACTACCGACCCGTTTATGTATGAATATGCGGAAATTTCGGCTCTGAGCATTGAAATAATACGGGAGCTGAATAATGCAGGAATTAAGTGTACGGCGCTTACGAAAGGCATTTTACCCCCGGAGCTCGCTGCGCTTCCGCTTGAGAATGAATTTGGCATAACGTTAATTTCATTGAAAGAGGATTTCAGGCAAAAGCTTGAGCCATTTGCCGCTTCATACGGGGACAGGATTGCCGGCTTATATGAGCTTCATAAAAAAGGCTGCAGGACATGGGTAAGCATTGAGCCGTATCCGACTCCGAATATAATAGAGCAGGATATTGATGAAATACTTGATGCCGTTGGTTTTACCGATAGGATCATTTTCGGCAGGACAAATTATAACCCTTTGATACCGCAATACTCTGGCTACAAAGAATTTTACAACCGATTGAGCCTCCGGGTCATTGATTTTTGTGAAATGAAGGGTATTGACTGTCATATAAAAGAAGGTACGCTTACGGTTGAGCGCAAGGATGCCGTGAAAGCGGCGGCCGGATAATAAAAAGCCGTCCTCCGGAATGACGCATGCATAATTAACGCTGTCAACAAGTGCATCAAACCGGAGGGACACTTCGCTTCATTATTAAATTCACTTTACAGCCTTTATCTTTACTAGCTTCTCCTGTTTGCGGGCTCGACGTTTATCTTCCTGCCTTTAATTTTAATGGCTTTGAGCGTCTTCATGACCTCGGAGGCATACTCCTTTGGGACGTCCACGAAGGTGTACTTGTCGTAAATGTTTATGGCTCCTATGAGCTTGCCGGGCAGGCCGGTGTTTGAAGCAATGCTTTCAACAATATGCTTGGGCTGCACCTGCGATATGCTGCCTATGTTTATGAAGAGCCTCACCATGCCATCCTCCGCGCCGGTGTCGCCGAAGTCCTCTGCTGGCGCGGCCTGAGGCTGATCACCGCCCCTGGAAGAAACCATCTTCAGAAGCGCGGCGGCTATGTCGAGAGTTGTGATGTCCGCAGCCTCTCCGCTTTTTCCGAGGTTGATCTCCTCAAGCATTTTTTCCACGTAGCCCGCATAATTTGCGAGACTTCCCTCGACAATAAAATCCTTCACCTTTTCGAGCAGGGCTCCGACCTTGTTCTCCTCTACGTCGGCAAGGCTCGGCGGCCGCATGTGCTTTATATTTGATTTGGTATACCTCTGTATGTCCCTAAGCTCGTATATTTCACGGCCGACTACAAAGGAATAGGCCTTCCCCGTCTTTCCGGCCCTGCCGGTCCGGCCTATCCGGTGCACGTAATATTCCTCGTCGTTGGGGATGTCGTAATTGAATACGGCCTCTATATTGTCCACATCGATTCCGCGCGCGGCGACATCTGTGGCAATCAGTACATCTATCGAGCCCTTGCGGAACTTGGACATGACCTTGTCGCGCTGTATTTGCCGCATGTCGCCGTGCAGGGCCTCGGCCGCATAGCCCCTGGATTGAAGATTAGAGGCCAGCTCGTCGACGCGCTTCTTGGTGTTGCAGAAAACCAGCGACAGGCCTATCCTGTTCACGTCGATGATCCTCGACAGCATTTCAAGCTTGGAGGCCTCGCTGACCTCCAGGTAGTACTGCTCTATGCTGGGGACAGTGAGCTCCTTATGTACTACCTTTATACTGACGGGATTCTTCTGGTATCTTTTCGTCAGGTCAAGTATTTCCCTGGACATGGTTGCTGAGAAAAGAATGGTCTGCCTCTCTTCGGGAATCTCCTCCAGAATGGTGTCTATATCTTCCCGGAAGCCCATGTTCAGCATCTCGTCGGCTTCGTCAAGGACTATCATCCTCAGGCCGCCGAGCTTCAGCGTACCTCTCCGCATGTGGTCCATAATACGTCCGGGCGTCCCGATGATTATCTGCGGCCTTTTTTTCAGGGCCACTATCTGGCGGTCTATCGGCTGGCCGCCGTATATAGGCAGTATCCTCACGTTCCTCTTGTGCCTGGAAACGTTTTTCAGCTCCTCGGCAATCTGGACGGCAAGCTCCCTGGTGGGGGACAGTATCAATACCTGTATTCCCTCGATATCCGACTGGAGCATTTCGATGGCCGGAATCCCGAAGGCACAGGTCTTGCCGGTCCCGGTCTGCGCCTGCCCCAGCACGTCGCTGCCCCTCAGTATATGCGGGATGGACTGCGACTGTATGGGCGTGGCCTCCTCGAAGCCCATTTCCGCAACCGCCCGCTGCACTTCCTTCGACAGGTTTAAATCTTTAAAAATCAAGTTCTCCATTTAACGATCATTTCATCCTTTTCATATAGTTTCTATATTGTGACCCAATTATATTCCATTTGAATGCAAATAGCAAATTGAAGCCGCTTTACAGGTTTGCGCCCGATTTATCCGGAGGGATAAAAAAGCTCTTTCGAAACGCATTGCTATTTTATGCCGGAGTATTTAAATTTTTTTGAAAAAGCAGAAATAATTACGGATTTTTTCACCGGAAATTAAGGAGCGGATAAAAAAATGCACTTTAAAAAAAGTATTCGTAAGATTTTCGCGCCGTTAAGCAAGCTTCGGATACGATGTGTTTATTATGCTTAATCTCCCATAGATATTGCCCTTCCGCTTATAGTTTACCTTAGTCCATTATATTAGTATTACCCCGTATATGTGAATTATAATACCAAAATCATTTACATAAAATATGGGCTACATTTTCCATCTGAGCGAATACAAATGGAACCGCTTCGGATTTTTTACATTCCATTCGACCTCTCCGTCGCTGTTGAACATTATTATATCCGTTTTAACCGGAATATAACTGTCCGCGCAGGGAAATATTTCTGCAATGGCCTTTTCCACCCTGAACGAGACCGGGACCTTGACCTTCATGGAAAGGTAATCGGTAGGCTCGGATATGGTGGTAGACAAAAAGGGTATGGCCTTGTTGTCCAGGTCCTCAAGCATAAAGAACAGGCTTGTTTCAATAATCTCGCCCTTTTTGAGGTTCCGGTCGAAATTGATTACGTATTCCTGGTAGACATCCTTTCTTATGGTCTCGACATATTCCTGGTCGGCGTGTTCGCTTGTCACCCTGGTATTGCCGTGCCCGGTCCAGAAATACCTGTCGTGGTAGCAGGACGTATTGTTTTTAAGGACCTTGAGCGTCAGCTTCTTCCGGAAGGTCATGTTGTTCCTGTTTTTATAGGTATACGTGTATTCCTTTTTCAGAATCCTGAAGCAGCTTTCGATATCCCTTATCACTACATAATTGCCGGACAGCCTGTCGTATACAGCCATAACGGCAAGGCATACCGCGGCGGCGGCCAATATGGTGACGAAAAGCGTATATTGCCGAAGGAATTGTATTTTTGAAGAGAGTGCATTGGCTAAAAAGCCCAGAGAGCCGGAGGTAATAAAAAGCACCAGAAGGGTTTTTATTATATCGTAAATACTTTTGTTTATCATGTCTTTCATAAACCGGCTAAAAAAGTTTGACATAATACATTCACATCCTCACATACACCGTATGCCTCAGACCTGCTTGCCCTGCCTTCACACCGCTTGTAAAAAGCCTCGCAAAAGTATTTGTTCCAGTATGCACTTTACTATAATTATATTTTTTATGTTATTGAAATATGCTAATATATTTCTATACAAGGCAGTGCAATTCCTGCAATAAATTTACATTTTAAATTTATTGCTCACGAATACAGTTTGAACAGCGTATGAATGGGTTAGAAGGCATTGGTGCGCCGGGCAATATTATCCGGTTTATATATAAACGGCCGGTTCGCATATATTACTATTTGCCAGTGATTTGTGTTATGATATATCTTGGCTGTTTATGCTGAAATAGAGAATTCGAGGAGAAGTGAATGGGAAAAACACTGGTGCTTGCCGAGAAGCCCTCCGTGGGCAGGGAT
>JAEZJL010000237.1 GCA_023415815.1 Bacillota bacterium
CCTTATACATGCTGGATGGGAATGATCAAAAGCAGCATCAGGGTCGTACCCGATATAGCCAACGTATCGGCCGACGATGCCGCAGAGACGGAGAACTCAAGCGTTTCAAGCCTCCAGGCGGGCGGCTGCTGCGGACCGACGCCGCCGGAATTCGCAAACGGCAAGATACCTGTGGACAATATACAAATAGCGCAGGTGAAGGACGGACAGCAGGAGGCGACCGTCACCGTCGGCAGCCAGGGCTATACGCCGGCGGTAATAGTCCTGCAGAAGGATGTTAAGTTTAAAATCAAGTTTAAAGCCGAGCAGCTGAACGCTTGCAACAGCGTCGTAGTATTCCCCGAATACCAGGGGCAGCTGGACATATCAAGTCAGCCGGAAACGCCGTGGCTTACAGCGACGGAGGATTTTACCTTCCAGTGCGGCATGAATATGTTGCATGGCTATGTTAAGGTGGTAGATGATATAAGTAAGGTGAATATTGACGATATAAAGAACGAGGTGCAAAATTATACGCCTCCGGCCGGGTCGAGCCAGGGGAGCTGCTGCAAGTAAACGTCGGTATGCGCTGAAAATAAATCTTTGAGAGTCGGGGAACGGGAAATGATTAAGAAGGATTCGATAAAAATTACCGGAATGTCCTGCGCAGCCTGCGCAATAAGAATAGAAAAGGGACTGGGCAAGCTTGCCGGCGTCGGCTCGGCAAACGTCAACCTTGCGATGGAAAAGGCCACGGTGGAATACGACGACGGGCTTGTTGGCCTGCCGGACATGGAGGCCGTGGTCGAAAAGCTCGGCTATGGGGTCATCAAGGAAAGGGCGGCCGCGGAAAGCAGGGTGGACCTGAGGATCAAAGGCATGACCTGCGCGGCTTGCTCGGCGAGGATTGAAAAGAAGCTCAGCCGGCAGGACGGCGTTGTCAAGGCGGTGGTAAATCTTGCCACCGAAAAAGCGGCGGTGGAGTATAACCCTGCGCAGGTAAAAGTGTCGGACATTATAAAAGCCGTACAGTCCCTTGGGTACGATGCCGAAAAGATGGAGGACGTGACAAGGGACAGGGAAAAGGAGCTCCGTGAAAAGGAGATACGCAGCCTCAGGATAACTCTTATTATCTCGATTGTTCTCAGCTCGCCGCTTCTGCTTGCGATGCTGCTTGCGGTCCTGAAGCTGGATGTGGCCGTACTGCACAACCCTTATTTCCAGCTGGCAATCGCAACGCCCGTCCAGTTTGTAATCGGATTCAGATTTTACAAGCATGCATTCTTCGCCATAAGGGCTAAAAGCGCCAATATGGACGTTTTGATTGCAATGGGTACGTCGGCCGCATATTTTTACAGCTTATATAATGTATTCTTCCAGACGGTGGAAATGGGCATGATGAAGGACCTCTATTTTGAGGCGGCCGCGGTTATTATTACGCTGATACTGCTGGGAAAATACCTGGAGGCGGTCGCAAAGGGGAAGACCTCCGAGGCGATAAAGAAGCTCATGGGCCTGCAGGCGAAAACCGCAAGAGTGGTGCGTAACGGGGCCGAAGAGGATATTCCCATCGAGGAGGTAGAAGCGGGAGACATCGTTGTCGTCAGGCCGGGCGAGAAGGTACCCGTGGACGGGAAAATTACAGAAGGAAATTCCTCCATCGACGAGGCCATGCTTACCGGGGAGAGCCTGCCGGTTGAGAAAAAAGCCGGGGATTTCGTCATCGGGGCTACCATCAACAAGTTCGGGACTTTTAAGTTTGAAGCGACTAAGGTAGGCAAGGATACGGCGCTCTCACAGATCATCAAAATGGTGGAGGATGCCCAGGGCTCAAAGGCGCAGATACAGAAAATTGCCGATCAGGTGTCCGGCGTGTTTGTACCGATTGTTATAGGCATCGCTGTCCTGACATTCGCCCTATGGTATCTTAGCAGCGGAGACCTGACAAGAGCCATCGTCAGCGCGGTGTCGGTACTGGTTATCGCATGCCCGTGCGCACTGGGACTTGCCACCCCCACGGCTATTATGGTCGGTACGGGCAAAGGCGCTGAAAACGGCATCCTTATAAAAAGCGGGGAGCATCTGGAAACCGCCTACAAGCTCAATGCGGTGGTGCTTGACAAGACGGGGACCATCACAAAGGGGCAGCCGGAGGTCACGGATATCGTTTCATTGGGAAGGTTCGATAAAACCGAGCTGCTGAGGATGGCCGCCGCAGCGGAAAAGAGCTCGGAGCACCCGCTTGGGGCGGCTGTTTACGAGGAAGGTAAAAAGTCGTTCGGCAGCATCCCGGACCCCGAAAGGTTTGAAGCAATTCCGGGCAGGGGCGTAATGGCCGAGGTCGGAGGAAATGTCATCTATATGGGGACGCGGAAGCTGATGAACGAAAAGGGCATTGATATGGGCGATGTTGAGTCCTCTGTCGTCAGGCTTGAAAACGAGGGGAAGACGGCCATGCTCATGGCTGTAAACAATACCATGGAAGCTGTTGTGGCGGTTGCCGATACCTTGAAGGAAAACTCGAAGGAGGCTATCGAGGATCTGCAGCGGATGGGGATTGCCGTATATATGATCACGGGCGACAACCGGAGGACGGCGGACGCCATCGCCGGGCAGGTGGGAATTATCAATGTTCTCGCTGAGGTTTTGCCGGAAAACAAGGCTGAGGAGGTAGAAAAGCTGAGGGCCGGCGGGAAAGTGGTGGCCATGGTCGGCGACGGCATCAACGACGCCCCCGCGCTTGCCACGGCAGATATCGGAATGGCAATAGGTACAGGCACGGATGTAGCCATTGAAGCCGCGGACATCACCCTCATGCGCGGGGATTTAAGGACCATCCCTACGGCAATCCGCCTTTCACGCAGGACCATGAACAAGATAAAGCAAAACCTGTTCTGGGCGTTCTTCTATAATGTGATCGGCATACCCTTTGCGGCGCTGGGCTTTTTGAATCCGATGATCGCGGGCGGCGCGATGGCGTTCAGCTCCGTATCGGTCGTGACGAATTCCCTGAGCCTGAAGCGATTTGACCCGAACAAAGGGTCCCATATATTTAAATAATAAGGAGGTTTCAGATTATGGCAAAAGAAATACAAACGCTGAACGTTGAAGGAATGTCCTGCAGCCACTGTGAAAAGGTCGTGAAAAAGTCGGTGGGAGCTTTGGACGGAGTCCACGGAGTGACAGTGGATTTGAATGGCAAAAAGGTTACGGTAGAGTATGATTCTGAAAAATTAAAGCTTGAAGCCGTAAAGGAAGCAATAGAAGATCAGGGCTATGAAGTTAAATAAAAAGGCAGAAGAAAAGGAAACATTTAAGAATTGTTTCCCTCTTCGCTCTTTGTCTCGTACAGATTGTAGGTAATGCATTTCGATGCTCTTTTGGACCTTGTGCTTTTAGCAGGCGCTTTTTCCGCCTTGGCCGTCCTTTTTGCCGACGCGGACTTTACGGGCGCCTGCTTATCCTGCCCCCTGCTGCTGCAGCTTTTGTTTGAGCAGCGGCCGTCGATAATCAGAGAGCCGCACACACAGAATTCCGCCAAATATATCACTCCTCTTAATGCTATCATCTGGATGTTACCATATTTATTATATCACAAATCGATGAATATTACTTAAGCCGGGCGAATAAACCCGGGCATTTTAAAATATATGCCATAAACTTTTCAAACGTAAGGAATTAAGGTATAATCTTAATATTCAATGCGCCGTATTTCTTCATTTCGCGGTGATCCCGGGAGGTGTGATGTTCAGGAAGAAGATACTCATAATTGATGATACCGAGTTTATGGTCAAGCTGACGGCCGATGTCCTTAAGGAGAGGGATTATGAGGTGGTGGCTGCTTACGACGGCACGGAAGGGATCAGGATGGTATCGGTGGAAAAACCGGATCTTGTGCTGCTCGACGTTGTAATGCCCGGTATAGACGGTTTTGAGGTCTGCAAGATATTAAGGGGCGACGAGGGCAACAATCTGATGCCCATCATCATGCTCACGGCGCAGGGGAATGAGGACGACAAGCTTACGGGCCTGGAGCTGGGCGCGGACGATTATATTACGAAGCCCTTCAACCCGCGGGAGCTGCTGAGCCGCGTACACAATACCCTTCTGCGGATAGACAGGAACCGGTGGGCGAATCCGCTGACCGGGCTGCCGGGAAATATCGAGATACAGAATGAGATCAACCACAGGCTTGCGAAAGGGATGCGGATCGCGGTGCTTTACCTGGACATGGACAACTTTAAGGCCTATAACGACGTCTACGGCTTCTCCAGCGGAGACAGGGCGATAAAAATGACTGCGGATGTAATAAGCGACAACGTGCATTTGCTTTCGCCCCAGGGCGATTTCATCGGACATATCGGTGGGGACGACTTTGTCATCATAACCGCCCCTCAGCAGGCGGATGCGATATGCGAAGGGATTATAAGGGAATTTGACGCAAAGATACCGGAGCTGTATTCGGAGAAGCACAGAAAGCAGGGCTGCCTGGCGACGGCAAACAGGAAAGGCGATATGATAACCTATCCTATTATGTCGATATC
>JAEZJL010000352.1 GCA_023415815.1 Bacillota bacterium
CATATCCGGGATCCGCTTTGCCGAGATATTTAAAATAGCAGCCGATGCTGTCGTTGCGCGGAGTGTTGTTCAACTGGAAGGAAATCGGACGCTTTGCCCTCACATGCTGATAGTATAAGCCCTCCTCTGTAAAGGGAGGCGGGTATTCCCGGTCCGGGAAGGTGGGAAAGGAGTCGTGGATATTAAAAATCCGCATGCTGTTTTTTACCCTGGAGTCGTATCGGGAAGCAAAGTCGGGGTCTCCGACGCGGGGACTGCCATATGTATAAACGATGGGACTGTCAAAGCCGGTGTTTACCGCAATATCCAGCGCAGCCAGCGCGGACAGGGCGCCTCCGTAGTTGTGCCCGGTAATGTACAGTTTTTTTGCCGCAGAGAGCTTGTTCAATTCTCTTATTAACCTGTTTCTTGTCGATTGATAAATACACGTAAATCCGCGCGAGGTTTCCCCCCCGTTCCTGACGAAGGGATACGGTATCTGGAGTATGTCGTATGCCGCAATCAGGTCCGCAGGGTATGAGGCATAGCCTCTGAACGCTATAATGATTTTATCGCTTGACTCTGCAATAAAGCCGAATACTTCCTCCACGGGATTCTCCACGTTGACGGAAGCGCGTATGGTGTAGCGGAGCCTGAAGCCCTTCGGCAGGATGAGCTTTCCCTCCAGAAAGAACGGATAGGTCTGGTAGCACATGGCAGCGAGCAATATGGCGGTCCTGCTGTCAAAAGTATTATCCTTTTCCGAGATATCCATTATACGATCCCCTTATCGCATCAGGCAAAATATTATAACTGTTTTATTATTATGAGCCTGAGCGCGGAATTGTTAACGGATATTATTTCTGCCTTCCCGCAATGCCCGACATGTCACAACAGGGCTTCGCAAACATGGCCTAGATATAGCCGCGTTCTTGGATGAATACGTAATTCAGAGCGTCCGAGCGGCCTTCGATAAAGCGGTAGCCATCCCAATCGAAAGCTTTAAGCCCCTCCGGCTCCGTGACCCGGTTTTTTATCAGAAAACGCACCATCCGGCCCCTTGCCGCTCTGACCGTGGAAACAGTGCCCCGGGCCCCGCCCGGCTTTTGCACCAGAAAGCGGCAGTTGATAAGGACATCCCCAGGCCTCAGATAAGGCGTGATCAGCCCGGCATATTCCGCCGAGGCGAGGTTGACGACCAGCTCACCCTCTTTGAAAAGCTCCTTATATAGCCGGTCTCCCCAGAATGCGTACAGGTCCAGCCCGTTGATTGTAAAACCGCACCGCATCCCCAGGCGGTGGGGGAGAATGCCGTCCGACGGGCGAAGGAGCCCGTACAGGGCACTCAGGATGCGCAAATGCTCCTGTGCAAAGTGAAAATCGCCGGGATCAAAATCCTGAACGCTCATATTTCGGAAGGCGGCGCCGTAATAGGACAGCAGCGCCGGCGTGCCGGGAGCGGCCGGATCAAAGCGCCGGTAGCTGACGCACATTTCAAGCGCCCGCTCGGGGTCCAGGTCCAAAAGGCTTTCCAGCTCCCAGGGGCTGCAGCCTCTCAGGACGTCCGCCAGCTGTCCCGCCTCACCGGGAAAAAGCGGGAGAGACGGCTCCAAACCCGCGAGGGAGACGGGACGTACGTTTCTGGCAGGAGACATGATCGCGAGCATAAGGGTGTTTCCTTTCCTGGATGATAAGGCAATTATAACATGAACGGGCATGGTGTGCCAAACCTTGCAAATGTACGGATTTGCCGGAAGGAGCCGGAGCTTTGTAAAAGCTTTCCGGCGCCGTGGAAGGCTGCAGTGAAGTTTTAGAAGCCCCGGAAGGGAATTGGTATTCGAAATTTCAGGATAGGGTCAAGATCAGAGTTGTTTAAGTTATATTTAAGTTTTACGAAAATTATACTTGCATTTTATTTGAGCATATGCTACAATATCTACAAGACAATAAACAAAGGAGGGATTTGCATGGAATTGGAGAATAGGCCCAGCGTTGAGACGATTGTAGGGGTCTATAAGATGATTGTATACGAAAGCGGAAAAGTGGAGCTGATCAAACAGCCGATGGATTATATCTTCGACAGTCTGGATATGCCGGATCCCATTTTCCACCCGAGCGGCAGGATAAAACAGATCATCCTGGTGCTGGAGCATGTGAGCAATACTATTTATGAGAAAAAGCTGCTGCCTGTATTAACTACCGATTTGTTGAGCAATTTGATTTCCAAAGCATGCAATGCGGTTGCGGAGGAACATGAAATAACCGTTCAGACAGTCCTGGACAAGGTCACAAGGCAGTTGTCTCTTAACAAAGAGGGGTTTACAGCCTTACTCCTGGATTTCTACAGCGCGATACTGCTGGGCGATTTTGAGAAAAGCGCGTTGAAGCAGGAGCTCTTCAAGTTTGCGGGCAAGAGCCGGAAAAACGACGACATCTCTTACATCGAGTACAGCCTGCGGCATATCGCAGATATGTTCTACACGATTGATCAGGGAGGTAACGAAAATGAATAGCATTATGAAGCTTTACTCCGCGCTGGCGGAAAAAATGGGCCTGACCGTCCGGACAGACCCCAAAATATCCGCGAACATGCTCTTCTTTTACGATGCGGCGCAAAACCCGGTGCATATTATTTACTTTAGGGTCAGGAACAGCACGGACGGTTTCTGGGGCCTTACTGAAAACCAGCTCGATTTTCTGGCAACCGGCGGTACCGGCTTTACCGTACTCCTCATATCCAAAAGCAATATTTACAGCCTGACAAAAAATGATGTCCGGCACATCCGGAGCACATTCAAGCTGCAGGCCGACGGTGACTACAGAATAAACGCTCGGGATTTGGTCAAGCTTCCGGTTGCGGCGTATAAGCTGTGGCCTGACGCCGCAGAGCATAATATAGCCTGAACAGAGGCATATATAAATTATATGGGGCGGAGTTGATTAACTAATGGGAAAATATTGTATATTCCTTCGCGGTATCAATGTAAACGGTATCGCAATAAAGATGGACGCTCTCAAGGATGCATTTGGCAGGATGGGCTTTACCGGCGCCAGGACGATACTCGCAACCGGAAACGTGATTATTGGGGTACCGGAGGGGGCCGATCACAGGGAGGAAATAAAGTCCTCGGTGGAGAGCGGACTGAGCGGATATTTCAGCTATGACGCGCATGTTATCGTACGAAGCTGTCCGGAAATCCGGGATATTTGCCTTGCAGCGGAGACGCTGGATGTTCCTGAAGACTGCCACAATTACTATTTACTCTGTGACGACGAAGAAATGCCGTCCGGGCTGAAGAATCTCTTTGATTCCTTGCCCCACGCGCCGCAGGAGCAGCTGTTCCCCTCCGGAGGCGGAGCATTCTGGACCGTCCCCAAGGGCTCCACGCTGAGCTCCGATTTCGGGTCAAAAGTACTCGGGGCCAAAAAATATAAAAGCAGACTGACCTCACGAAATATCAATACGATTCAAAAAGTATATAAAGCCATGCTTGGATAGCTCTTATCTTCTGTAACCGAACAGTAAAAATAAATTATGACGCGCCGTTGTCCGGGCCGGCTGCTTAAGGCTGCCTAAAATGGCTAAAGCCGATATGTGCAAGCCTGACTGCCGGATTGCCATGTTTCATGGAAAGTGTGCTTGACATTTAGAAAGGAATGTAGTATATTTTAAATGTAAAGCTAGCTTTCCATAAATAATGAAAGGAATCCGCGCAGGTGAAAAACAGATTGGAAGAAATCAGGAAACAGCGGGGTATAAAGCAGGAGGAATTGGCGGCGGCTCTGGAGGTATCGCGGCAGACGATAGGCTCCCTGGAAAACGGCAGATACAACCCGTCGATACTTCTGGCCTTTAAAATCGCCCGGTATTTCGGCATGTCTATTGAAGAAATGTTTATTTATGAGGAGGATGCGGGGTATGAACGGCAGGAAATATAGCTCGATTCGGATGATGCTTATAGCGGGGCTTGTACTGATGTGTGCGGGCTTTGCGCTTCTGGCCTTATTTAAAGCGAACGTGGCGGCTCACGAACTCTACAAGATACTTTCCATTTTCATGATCATCATCGGCTGCGGCTTGTTCGGCAGCAGCGCGGGGGAGATTTTAAAGAAAAAGGCGTTGAAAAACCATCCGCAGGAAGCCAGGCAAATAGCGATCGAGGAAAAGGACGAGCGGAATATAGCGATCAACGACAGGGCCAAAGGCAAGGCCTTCGACATAATGAGCGGGACTTTCGGAGGGCTGTTCGTTATACTGGCTTTGCTGAACAGCATTGACTTTTTTGCTTTGCTGCTTCTGCTGGCGGCTTATTTATTCGTCCACGGCGCGAGGATTTTTTATCTCGTCAGGTTCCGGAAGGAAATGTGATAAGGCCTGTTTTTAAAATACCGGACGGCACCGGCCTGCGGCTGAAGATTCCGGGCAGGCCGATGCCGTTTCCTGCCGTCTATGCTGCAGCTAATCCCAATCTTTACTTTATTGCACTTGTCTGAATGCCAAATCCTTTTTCTGCGTCCCCTCTGTAAACGGGTCGGCTTATCAAAATATTATGTCAATTTATTACAGGTGACATATACTATTATGTATACTACATTGATCAACGCTTGAAGAATGTAATGTGAGGAGAATGTATATGCCGCTTGAAAAATATGTCGACCCGCTGCCCATACCGCCGGTGCTTAAGCCAGAGAGAGAAACGTACGACGGGACGTATTATCGCGTAAAAATGAAGGAATTTCAGCAAAAGCTGCACAGGGATCTCCCCCCGACTACATTATGGGGTTACGAGGGGATATATCCGGGGCCTACTATCGCCGTGCAGAGAAGAGAGAAGGTGAGGGTGAGGTGGGAGAATCACCTTCCGGTCAGTCAGCATCTGCTCCCCGTAGACACGACGATTCATGGGGCCGGTCCTTGTGAGCCTAAAGTGAGAACAGTGGTACACCTGCATGGAGCAAACGTAGATTCCAAAAGTGACGGATATCCCGAAGCATGGTTCACAAACGGTTATAAAATCACCGGCCCCAAATTCACAAGAGAGGTATATGAATACACCAACGACCAGAAGGCGACAACCCTGTGGTATCATGATCACGCGGTCGGCAGCACCAGGCTCAATGTATACGCGGGTCTTGCAGGCCTCTATATTATTCATGACGAATACGAGCAGGACTTGAACCTGCCAAAAGGCGATTACGAAATACCGCTGCTTATACAGGACAGGACATTTAACGAGGACGGGTCTCTGTTTTACCCTTCAGGACCAACCGTCCCCCCGCCTCCGGGATTCCCGGACCCCTCGGTCATACCCGGCTTCCTGGGAGACACCATACTTGTAAACGGAAAAGTGTGGCCCTATCTTGAGGTCGAGCCGAGGAAATACCGCTTCCGTGCCATCAACGGCTCCAATGACAGGATTTACAACCTGCAGCTCAAGCCGGAGGACAATTCTCCCGCGCCGCCATGGTTCCAGATAGGCACCGACGGCGGACTGCTTGAAAGGCCTGTTCCTCTGGAGCAGCTCATTATGGCGCCCGCAGAGAGAGCGGAATTCATTATCGATTTTTCCGCCTACAGAGGCAAAAAAATACTGGTAACCAACAGCCAGCCCCCGGTTGACGCCGATACCACGGGCCAGATCATACAGTTCAGGGTCGCGCAGTCGGTGAAAAAGCCTGACCGCAGCGAAATTCCGACATTTCTGAGGCCCATGTACCAGCTTAACGGATGCAAGGTGGATAAGACCAGGGATATGTTTATTGCAGTAAACATCGACGAGTACGGAAGGCCCCAGTTCCGCCTGAACAACATGATGTGGGATGACCCCATAACGGAAAAGCCGGTTCTGCACTCAGTGGAAGTTTGGAGGCTGATAAATCCCGGCCGGGGCATACATCCGATACACGTGCACCTTGTACAATTTCAGATTCTGGACCGCCAGCCCTTTGACACCGGGAAATACAACGCTACCGGTGAATTGGTATTCACGGGACCCGCAATACCGCCGGACCCCAATGAGAATGGCTGGAAGGACACGGTAAGGACAAATCCCGGATTTGTAACACGGATAATCATGAGGTTTGAGGATTATGCAGGACTGTATGTATGGCACTGTCATATACTCGAGCATGAAGATTATGACATGATGAGGCCGATGAAGGTTGTCAGGCACAGGGCCGGATATACCGGTGAAGAGGCCCAGATACCCCATTTTACCGGCGGCAGCGGAGGCGGAATGGAGCATTGAATGATTACCTCCTGACGATAAATAATAAATTTTGTAACACATTATGTAAACGACAAATAAAATAATGTATGAAGCTCTGATGGAGGTGAAATTTACAATGTTTGAGGAAGACGAAGAAAGGTGCGGGGATGATTTCTGCGACAACAACTGCTTCCCGGAACCCAAGCACCATGAGCACAAACACAAACACGAGCATAAGCATAAAGACAAACACAAAAAGGACGATTTCGCGAAGTGCCTGGAGAGGCATATCATAAGAAGCCTTAGAAGAAGTATCAGAAAAAGTATAAAAAAATGTAAGTGTAAGGAGAAAAAATTTGACGACTGCTGCTGGTGAAGCCTAAAGCACCAAAGACATCCTTGTCTGACAGATGCGTAATATGTAAACAAACGGCATGCAGGGGATAACTATTTCGTGCCGGTATCGGGCATAATTGAAAGGGGCTGCGCAGAACCTGGGTTTTGCTGCAGCCCCTGAGATTTACCCGCGCTAAGTCAAATACTGTTTAATATTGAATTCAGCAGTCCGGGAAACCGTCCCTCCAGTTCGTCGTAGCGTATTGACAAAAACCGCTGTTTGCCTTCGATTCTGACCCTGATCAGTCCTGATTCCCTCAGCACCTTGAAATGGTGGGAAAGCGCCGATTTGGGCAGGTTGATATTGCAGCTGGCGCAGGTGGTTTCGCGCCTGTCGGAGAGATTTTTTATAATTTGCAGCCGGGTCGGATCGCCCAAAGCGTTCAGTACCGCCGACAGGCACAACTGGTCGGCATTCGGATGGAAAAGCTCCCGCAACGTCTTTCCTCCTAACGGTATAATATCTGCTGCATATAATCAGCCTGCTGCGCAAATTAAATCCATTTCTGAATTAAATCGTTTGTGCGGCTCATATCCAACATTCTCTTGAAGCATATCATATTTTATGATATATTGGAATAGTTTAATTATATTTAAACTATTGAACATTAATATGCAGGTCCTTTTGAGAAGCCACAGCCGTATTAAATGCGGCAATAATATTATGGAGGGTATTTTATGAAGGTAATCGCCTTTAACGGCAGTCCCAGGAAAAATTGGAACACGGCGGCGCTGCTGAAGCACGCGCTTGAAGGCGCGGCCTCGCAGGGCGCCGAGACTGAGCTCATACACCTGTACGACTATAATTACAAAGGCTGTATAAGCTGCTTCGCCTGTAAGCTCAAAGACGGCAAAAGCTACGGCAGATGCGCTGCGAACGACGACCTGAAGCCGCTCCTTGAAAAAGCCGCGGAAGCCGACGCCATTATAGTAGGCTCGCCGATATACTTCGGCATGACCACGGGCGGCACGAGATCCTTCCTGGAGAGGCTCATGTTCCAGTACCTTGTGTATGATGCGAGCTACAGC
>JAEZJL010000405.1 GCA_023415815.1 Bacillota bacterium
CCCTTTCCGCTTAATGCGTCGTTGCATGCCTCCACGCCCGCAGTCCGGACGGCAAGTGCGTTTTGAATCATTCCGATATGCCACGCGTCCTTAGCGCCCAGTACCAGCGGGGTAATATCCTTGGAGCGGAAGGCCTTTACGGCCGTCATCATCTGATCCCAGGTTTCAGGAAGCTGTACGTTGTTTTTTTCGAACAATTCCGTATTGCAGAACAGCACGCCCGCCCATTTTTTCAAAGGCAAGCCATAGACTTTGCCGTCGTAGGTGAAATAATCCAGGACACCGTTCATCAGCCTGTCTTCCGTTTTATCAGCCTTCAGATAGGAATCCAGCGGCAGAACTGCTCCCGCTTCTATAAAGGGCTTCGCATAGCCTGCTCCCCAGGTCATAAAAACATCTCCCTGGGAAGCGCTTGCCGCCGCAACCTTCAGCTTCCTCTGCTGGTATTCGTCCTGCTGGGTCGCGTCCACCTTGATTTTAACATTGTTGTCTTCTTCATATTGTTTTACAAAGGTATCAATAATCGTGGTCATATCTCCGGTAGGCCAAATATGCCAAAGGGTCAATTCTGCCGGAGCGCCTTTTTCTTCGGCGCCCGCATTGCCTCCGCCGGCGGCGGAGCTTCCTGCACAAGCTGCCAGAGAGACTGTTGTCGCACCTGCCAGTAACAGGCAAAACAATTTTTTAACCAATTTTTTCATGAACACAAACCCCTCTTCATAATTTTTTTAGCATCCGCTTTCCGGGCGTGCCGGAATTGTTCCGGTACTTTGCCAATCATCGGAAACGGGTCATTCCGATACTCCCTCCTTCACCCGTTTGATCTGGAATTTTTCGGCCGATTTTTCCAGATTTCTGTATGCCTCCGGCAGTATTTCCCCATGCAGGCTTTCCAGCCCTAATAAAGCAGCTCCGACGATTGGTTCATAAACGGCGTCCACGATTTTCGCATTGATTGCATATTTGTGAATTTCAAGAGAAACCGCCTCCCGCAGAACGGGCAGTCTGCACTTGAAAATACTGCCTGACAGTACGACATCCACATCCATATCCATATCCAGCATTGAGAGCTTTTGCATTCCAAGGACCGCGTACATTGCTATGTTCCTCCCATAGTCCGCAAGCATTCCCAGCGCCACGGAATCGTTCCGTGCCGCCGCCTCTTCCAGTATAATGGGCAGATGCAGATAATCCCCGGGGGTAATTGCTCCGGTTACCTTCCTGTACAATATTTCATCCACCGTCCGAACGCCGAAATATTCAAGGAGCATTTGCGTCAGCAATGTTACCGGCTTCAGTCCGATATGGGAATCCGTGACGGCCCTTATCGTACTCTTGCCCAGGGAGTACCCGCCCTGGAATTCATCATCTATGTAAAACCCGTATACTATCTGAGCTGCATTTTCATTTCTGACCGCACAATTCAAACCGGAGCCGGCACATAAAACGCATCCGTAATTTTTACTCGTGCCTGCGCGCATTGCAATAATGCAATCATTGACCACCTTTATTTTCTTAACTGAAAAGGCCTCGCACAGCGCGGTTTCCAGCAAATTCCCTTCAAAATCCCAATCAATTCCGGTCATCCCCGCAGCAATTACCTCAATTTCCCGGATGGTAATACCGCTTTGCGCCAAAGCCTGTCCTGCAGCTTCTTTTACGGCTGTCATCGCATATTCCATGCCGTTTGATGAATGACAGGCCCCGCGGCTTTTCCCCATACCTGAAACATTTCCGTATTCGTCGACGACAAGCGCATGTGTTTTGCTGGCGCCCTGATCTATGCCCAATACATACCTCACGATACCCCCCCTTGAGTTTTGAATTGAGGCAGGTATGCTTTATTGGCTTCCAGGAGCTCGGGGATTAATTTCTCAACCAGGTCATATTCCCTTACAAGCGGATGGGCCAGCAAAGCAAGCTTGGCTTTCCTCACATCGCCTTCGACTGCCGCCTCAACCGCAAGCTGCTCGTAATTTTTTACAGCCGCAATCAATCCCCAGCACATTTCCGGCACTTTAGCAACATTCAGGGGAGCAAGGCCTCTCCTGTTGACCAGACATCCTATTTCCACGACCGCATTATCCGGCAGGAATTTTATAGCTCCGTTGTTGGGAACGTTAACCACCATGGCCGTATCGACATTATTGTAAACTGCATTGACAAAACCGACGGCAACCTCGGAATAACCGCCGCCACCCCTCTTTGCGAGCGCGGCCGGCTTCTCAAAGCTGTTTTGATCCGCATAGGCGTCATAGACTTCCTTTTCAAGCAGCAATACCTCCTCGCCCCGTGTGCGGCCCCTGCCCAAAACCTTGTCCACCTTTTCGGCGGTCTGATAATACCACTGCAGATAGGGGCTCGGAATAACGCCCAGCAATTTGATCAATTCCAGGTTGACGGAGTCGTTTACACTTGCTATTGAAACGAACTCCTCCTGTGTCACAGGGCGACCGTCTATCGTAATGTTGCTTATAAAGTTCATATGGTTGAGTCCGGCATAATCATACTGTACCCTGTCATAAGAGATCCCCAGCGCTTTTTTCGCCCACATTTTCGGGAAAATGCCTCCCGAGCAGAAACCGGCAATATTGGCCCTGGTATAACGCGTAACCGCTTCCGTAACCAGCCCCGTCGGGTTGGTATAGTTGATCAGCCAGCCATCCGGGGACAGTTCTTCCATTTTCCGCGCCACGCCTAGCATGATGGGAATTGTCCGCAGCGCTTTCATCATCCCTCCCGCGCCGGTTGTTTCCTGCCCCACGAGACGGTATTTCAACGGGATTTTTTCATCAAGGATTCTCTGTTTATTGCCGCCTACCCTGATTTGCGTATCGACAAAATCCGCGCCATATAGAGCCTTATCCAAATCCGCAGTAGAATTAATGGCGGCCTCCAGTCCCAGATGCCTTGCAAATCTCCGGCAGAAGCCGGTCATAATATCAAGGCGCTCCTCGTTGATGTCATAGAGCATGATTTCTTTAACCGGCAATGCCTCTTTCCTTACGGAAAGCTCTTCAAGCAGCTCCGGCGTATAGGAGCTTCCCGCGCCCACAATGGTAAACTTGATGTCTTTCATGGCTTTTCTCTGCCTCCAGTGTGAATAAAATGGATGGATGTTTAACGATACACATTTTCTGTGAAATAAAAGGGCCAGAAGCTTGTTCAACCCTTATATATTTTAATTTGTCGTCTCGCGGATAATCAGCTCCGGATAATACACCAGCTTCTGCTTCTCCGTGACCGTATGATTAATATCTGAAATCAGCATATCTATCGATGAAATCCCCATTTGATAAAGCGGTTGGCTGAGTGTCGTCAATTTTTTCAGCTTCCGCTCGATATCGCGCGGTTTATCATTGTCAAACCCTACAATTTTAATATCTTCAGGAACCCTGACTCCGTAATCCTCCAGCGCCATCATACCGCCAAAGGCAGCATTATCCGCCCCGAAATAAAATGCGTCCGGCAGATGCTCCTTGCCCTGTCTTTCCACAAACGCTCTGACTGACTCATAACCGGAGTCCACCGTAAATCCCGCCTGCAGAATCATATTGCTGTTTACCGCAAAGCCGTGGCTGTGCATGGCTTTTATGTAACCGTCCCGCCTGTCTACGGAAGCTTTTATGCTCATATCCCCCGTTATATGGTAGATCGTACGGCAGCCTGTTTCGACCAGATGGTCAATAGCCAGCTTTGAGCCGAAAGCGTTGTCAACCACAACGTTATTTATATTTATATCCTTCAGCTCATTCTCAACCACAACAAACGGAAAATTCGATACGGCAAGCTCTTTGATCAATTTCTCATCGTTCAGACTGCTGCCGTAAATCACGACGCCGTCGGCTCTGCCCTGTGACAGGAATTTTATATAATTGCTTTTCTGCTCCATCCGGTTCTTGCCGCTGCAGAAAATAACATCGTAATCCGATTCGGTAATCGCATGTTCTATCCCTTTGATTAAGTCAAAGAAATAAGGCTCGCACAGGTTGTCCAAAACAACGCCGATGATACGCGTTTTTTGCAGCACAAGAGAACGCGCAATCGCATTGGGTGTATAATTCAATTCCTTCATTGCGGATAGAATTTTCTCCCTGGATTTTTCGCTTACGCCTTTTTGACCGTTAATCACGCGGGAAACCAAAGTTTTGGAAACTCCGGCCAATTCCGCAACATCATATAAGCTGGACATAGTGGACCCCCGTTTTTGTGTGTACCGATACACATATAATAATAAATTATACCCGTCTTGTCAATAGTTTTTGCTTTTTATTTATCCGTTTCTCCCGGAAGGATCAAAAATATAAGGGAATAAATTCATGGGGCAGGGGACAGTTATCTATCCGGAATTAAAAATAATAGTGCCGATAGGGAAGGTTAACATCAAAGCAAATTACATATTGTGAAATATACTTGTTTTCATGCTTCACTGTGTATGCCGATTCATGTCGTTCTTCAATTTCCGATGCAAATTTCTGCGGAACTGTCCCCCTGCCTTTTCCGGCTAAGAAAAATGCGGAACTGTCCCCAAAAAGCAAATTTCTGCGAACTGTCCCTTAGCCTTTATCTTTTTGCAGAACTGTCCCCTTTTATTCTCACGGCTAAGAATATTGCAGAACTGTCCCTGGTGCTTGTTTTGTAGAACTGTCCCCTTACTTGGGTATTCGGCGGTATCCGGAAAAATCAGTTTGTGCGCTTCAATGGCTTTTCGGGGGCAAAGAAGGCGAAAAGGCCGCCTATGATGATGGAGGCGTAGTAGGTGAGTATACGGTATATCAGTATCACCGGTATTATGAAGGCCTGCGTGAAAAACATGCCATAGAAGAGGTAGCTGAGGCCTTCTACCCCGCCCGTAGCGCCGGGAGACGGGACCAGAAGCGATATCAGCGTTATCATCGACTGTGCGGCAATCATATCCCACAACCGTACGGCGTGGCTTTCAACCGCCAGGTGTATGAACCAGGGTATTGAAAAGTAAAAGGTGAACTGTACGATCTGGAAGATAATCAGCTTGACGAGGATGACGGCATTATTTTTGAGTATCCCGGCGCCTTCGCTGAAGCTCGTGAGCTCCTTCTCTACCTTTTCAAGAAGCGTGTCCGTCCGTTTGATAAATTTCAGCCTTCCCAGAAGCTTGAAAACGACCGAAAGCACCTTGCCCGCCACTTCCTTTTTATAGATAAAAAGCGCGTAGAAGAGCAGAAATAAGGAATTCAAGGCAAGCCCCAGGATATACAGATAATAGAATTGCGGAACCCTTGCCGCGAACTGGGGACCTTTAAATGAGAAGGTAATGAGTGAATACAGTACGATGATCAGCTGGTGCAAAAGCGTCTTTACTATGATGATAGAGGCTGCGTGTCCCGGCTTTATTCCGTCCTTAACCATCACATAGGCCTGGACGGGCTGTCCTGCACCGGAAAGCGGCGTTATGGAATTAAAAAACTGGCCTATCATCGTCACCCTTATCGTGTCCTTCAAGGGCTGCTTTTCAAGCAGTCCTTTTGTAATCACATGCAATATGAGCGCGTCGAACACCCAGTATGCGACCATACAGCCAAAGGCGACCGCTATCCAATAGAGCCTTGCGTTTTTAAACATCAGGGCCAGCTCGTCGATGCTGTTTGTAAAAAATATCAATATTATGAGAATTATGGCTGATGATAGTACAATTAATGCCTTAAATATCCTTTTTTTCATATCCGGGATAGTTTATCCTCTTCTAAAAATATATTGAAAGCTTGTTATACCTGCGTTTCGTCAACCATCTGTATCGCCGCAGCCTCCTTGCCGACGCTGACCCCGAGTACGTTGATGTTGACTGCCGTCACCTGTATGCCGGTCATGCCCTCCACGGCCTCGCGGACCTTCGACTGTATATTCCTTGAAACCTCGTGGATTTTGCAGCCGTACTGCATGATTATCGACAGTTCGATTACGGCAATGTTTTCCTTTAACTCTACCTTTATTCCCTTACCGAGATTCTTTCTTCCAAGTATCCCTGCTATTCCGTCCACCAGGCCGCCGCTCAGCGAGGCGATGTTGTCTACCTCGGAGGCCGCTATACCTGCGATCGTGGCGATTACTTCCTCCGAAATCCTTATTTTGTCTTCCCTGTCCTGATTTTTTACCAATTCGCTCATAACAATACCTTCCTCTCAATTTATATGAATATGCAGACAGCGCCTGTCTGTGAAGGCTTTAAAAATCAGCCGTCTTGGGCGTCCTCGGAAACGGTATGACGTCTCTTATATTGGCCATGCCCGACAGGTACATGATGGCCCGTTCGAAGCCCAGGCCAAAGCCGGCATGCCTGGTGCCGCCGTATTTCCTTAAGTCAAGGTACCAGCTGTAGTCATCCCTGTTAAGGCCCATCTCCTCCATCCTTTTTTCAAGGTATTCCTGCCTTTCCTCCCTCTGGCTCCCGCCGATTAATTCGCCCACGCCTGGAACCAAAAGGTCCATGGCCGCCACTGTCCGGCCGTCGTCGTTGAGCCTCATGTAAAAGGCCTTTATGTCCTTCGGATAGTCGGTTACGAATACCGGCCTCTTGAAAACCTTCTCCGTCAGGAACCTCTCGTGCTCGGTCTGAAGGTCGCTGCCCCACTTCACCGGATAGTCGAAGCTGCTGTTTTCCTTTTCCAGCAGCGCCACTGCGTCGGTGTAGGTGATATGTCCGAAATCCGAATCCAGCACGTTCTGCAGCCTTTCAAGCAGGGTGTTGTCGACGAAGCTGTTGAAGAACTCCAGCTCCTCGGGTATATTCTCCTTGCAGTAACTAATAAGGTATTTTACCATCTCTTCCGCTAGCGCCATATCGTCCTTCAGGTCCCCAAAGGCTATCTCGGGCTCTATCATCCAGAATTCCGAGGCATGCCTGGCCGTATTTGAATTCTCGGCCCTGAATGTTGGGCCAAAGGTATATATCCGTCCGAACGCCATGCAGTAGGCTTCGCCAGTAAGCTGTCCACTTACCGTAAGGCTTGTCTGCTTTCCGAAAAAGTCCTCGCCATAGTCCACCCTTCCGCTGTCATCCCTGGGGACGCTGTCAAAATCAAGCGTAGACACCCTGAACATCTCGCCGGCTCCCTCACAGTCGCTTCCCGTAATGATCGGCGTGTGGACATATACAAAGCCCTTCTCCTGGAAGAACCTGTGAATCGCATAGGCCGCAACGGACCTCAGCCTGAAAACGGCTGAAAAAGTGTTGGTGCGGGGCCTGAGGTGCGCGATCGTCCTGAGGTATTCGAAGGAATGCCTCTTCTTCTGAAGAGGATATTCCGGGCTGCAATTTCCTTCTGTGTCTATGAGTGAAGCCTTTATTTCAAAGGGCTGCTTTGCATTCGGAGTTTCCACAAGCTCACCGGTTACCTGGATTGACGAGCCCACGCCCAGTTTGGCGATTTCTTTGAAATTAGCCAATTTCCCTTCCTCGAAGACGATCTGGACATTTTTGAAAAAGGACCCGTCGTTCAGTTCTATAAAGCCGAAGCTCTTCGAATCGCGCACTGTCCTGACCCAACCGGCTAACTCGACGGATTTGTTGTTATAATAATGCGGGTCCCCGTACAGCTTGTTGATTTCTACCATAAAATCCTCCCTGCCGCCAAAATTTACTATAAGAATTATACCATTTATATCACATTAGTTCCATTTATTATTTCTCATTTGAGGCAGGATAAACCAATCCGTCTGCCGTACAGAGATAAATACGTATTCTGCCGGCAAAAGTCTGGACAATAAGCCAGGATCGGCAGGCAGCATGCGGCCGGGCCTGGGGCGGAAGCGTCCAAAGACGCCGGATAACGGTTCTCCCGGGACATTCTCATCCGCCGGACGGGAAAAACAAAAACCCGAGGCACGAATTCCCCGGGCTCTGGCATAACCCAAGCGTCTAATGCTGTTCTTCGAGCAACAGGGATACCGTGTTAAGTATTTCCTCGTTTCTGGCCGACGTCTGCTGCAGCATGGCCGAGATGCCCTGCACCTCGTTGTTTACCGTATTAACCCTGGCCTCCAGCTCGGAGGATATTTTAAATATTTCCGTTATGTTCTGTAAAAGCTCGATCTCATCCTTTTTGGTGGACTGCGCGGAAAGCTTGGACTGCTCGGCCAGCTTTTTGACCTCCTCGGAGACGACCGAAAAGCCCCTTCCGGCTTCGCCCGCACGGGCCGCCTCTATGGCGGCGTTCAGGGACAGCAGATTCGTCTTGTCCGAAATCGCGACTATTTCCCTGGTCACCGTGTTGAAATTTCTGATGTTTTCCTGTATCCCGTTTATTCTGGACTGCAGATCTGAAGAAATGTCCCTGAGTCTTCCGGTGTCGTCGCTGATCCTCATGATCCTGCTTGTATTCGCAGCCGCCGCTTCCGATACCGTCTCGATCGAATTGGTTATCTCCTCCACCCTGAGCCTCAGCATAGAAAGCTTGGCATTCCTTTCGTCGCTCAGTCTCTGAACCTCGTCCAGGGCTTCCGAGATTTCCCGGTTCTTCTTTTCCACCAGGGCCTTTTCCGAGGAGAGCTGCAGGTTGTAGTCGATGCAGTTCTCTATGTGGTTCGTGCCGTTGAAGACCGCGCGGGCCATGGCGGTGCAGTCTCCGTAGCCGCATGCGTTGCAGTTCCTGTCCCTGGATTCCTTCGTGAGCTTATGCATCCTGTTGAAAATTTCATCGATATCCCGGTTGTCCGGCACGCGGCCGATCCCTGTATCCAGGGGTGCGTATGTGCGCCTGAAATCCTCCGGCTTGAGCCTGCTGTCGAAAAACCGGAGCAGCTTTCCGGGATTTGATTTATATTTTCCCTTCTTATCGATTTTCAGCTTATGAATTGCCATTTCCATGTCCGTGAGGTCTACGCTTTTTTCAGTACCCGAGCCCATATTGCAGCCATTGGAGCAGCTCAGCACATCCACCAGCAGGGGAAGGTCCCTTCCCTCTTTGTATCTCCTGGTATACTCGCCAAGATAGCTGTAGGCAAGCTCTGTGCCTTCTACCTGCTTTACCCACGCCCCGGGATTGTATTGATACACATTCTCTTTCAAGCCGCCGGGACTGCTGTATATGTCGCCAAGGCCAAGGGACGGCGCGCTGAAATCCTTTGGGCCGTAGCCGCCCAGGTTGACATTGTTGTCTCCGATGTACTGCATCAGCTTTTTGAAGGTGACATTGTATTTTACCATGCCGCCAGTCGCAGGATCGTTTATTTCCGATATCTTGGCGATGCAGGGCGAAAGGAAGCATATACTCCCTGAGACATTGAGATATTTTTTCAGGTAAATGGCCATACACATCATGGGGCTGTGGACAGGAGCAAGCCTGGGCAGGATATCATGGCTGTACATCTGCACATAGTTTACGACGGCGGGACATGGCTGGGCCACTATGGAGTCGAGCTTATCTTCCCTTATAGCCCTGAGATAAGCCCAGGTGGTAATATCGGCTCCAAGCGATACATCGTATGCCTCTACTGCCCCCAGCGATGCCAGGTAGCCGAGTATTTTTCCGTATTCGGGATAATTTGTCTTAAAAGCCGGCGCGGCAATCAGTATGAGCTTTTCTCCTTTTCCAAGGTCCGTAAAAAATCTTTCCGTGTCGTCCACATAGTCCCTTGCCCCGTGGCCGCATACCTCTATGCATTTACCGCACATGATGCATTTGTCGTCGCTGACATACGTCCTGCTCTCTCCGTCTTTGAGGTAGGACACGTTCGCAGAGGGCGCCGGGCATGAAAAAATACACTTGTTGCAGCCCCTGCACTTGCTTTCATTCGTAGTAACAACCGATTTCACAATATTCACCCCGTCACCAGTTAAGGTAATAAAATAGAATGCGCCTGCCAATAATATGCATATAAGCAGTTCACATGTTGTTATAATGTTATTAACGGCAAATAAGACTAATTATAGCATCGAAGGCCATACCCCTACAATGCATTAACGAGAATTTAATCGAATATTGTCGAAATTGCGTATTTTAGAATAAAAGCCCTGACAAGGTTGTCTATCCGACAACTTTAAAGTATAATTAACGTATTGAGTGCATGAATTTTACTAAACGGGACGCGTTGGGATGAAAATTCTACTTGTTTCAGATAAAGAAGAGCCGTATATATGGGACTATTTCGACAGGGAACGCTTCAAGGATGTCGAGCTTGTGCTTTCCTGCGGGGATTTGCAGAGCGAGTACCTTTCATTTCTGGTGACAATGATAAACGCGCCTCTTTTTTATGTCCCCGGAAACCATAATGCCACCTATTTGAAAAATCCTCCCGAAGGCTGTACAAATATAGACGATTCGGTCGTCACACACAACGGCATAAGGATAGTCGGGCTGGGCGGAAGCAATTTCTACGGCGGTACTCCCTATCAGTATACCGAAGAGCAGATGAGGAAAAGGATAAAAAAGCTGACGCCGAAGATAAACCGGCTGGGCGGGGCGGACATCATCATGACGCACGCCCCGGCGTACGGCCTGGGAGACGGTAAGGACATCTGCCACAGGGGCTTTCAATGCTTTGTGGGAATGATGGATACCTTTTCCCCGAAATACTTTATACACGGACACCAGCATCTGAATTACAACCTGCAGCCAAGGATTACCGGATATGGCAATACTACCATCATCAACGCGTATGGCTACCACATACTGAACTATTGATTTTCAGCCGTACCCTGCAGGACCCGCTCAATATCACTCCACAATCCCCTGAAGGGAATCCTTTTCTCCGTACAGGTCGGCAATCTGGGGCAGTTCGCTGTCCACACTGTCGACAAACCAATTCATGGTGATGATCTGCTCGCGCGTGGCTATCTCCTCATGCCTGACCTTAAGCTCCTGCTGCCTGTTGTAAATCGGACCCGTGAACGGATGGAACACGCCGTTGATAATCATGTCCTTCAGGAAATTCACCAGCTTCTGCGTCTCACGCGGGACGCGCCTCTTGGAATAGAAAAAGTCGACGATTCCCGAATCCATGCCCCACCAGAAATTTACGATCTTCTGTCCCGGGCTGTATATCTTTTTGGAGCTGACCAGTATGTTCCTGAGCATCTTTTCATAGAATATGCCCCAGTTCCACACCGGAGCGGCAATATGCTCATAGGAGGTGCAGCAAAGGCCGTCCCTGTCCCTGAGGGCGGCATATACCCCGAACTCCTTTGAAACCGACCTGTTTGACAGGGTGTCGTGATGCGATATGATGTCAGCTCCATCCGCTATCAGCGCAGAGCTTGCGGCCTCGGCACTGTCCATATTGTCCCAGGAATTCAGCCACTGGACTCTCACCCTTGCATCCGGATTTACCATCCTGGCGCCCAAGGCAAAGGAATTTATGCCATTTATGACTCCGGGTATCGGGTGAGTGCCAACATACCCCAGTATATTCGACCTGGTCACGGCTCCCGCCACCACCCCCGCCAGGAAACGCGGCTCGTATATCCTCCCAAAGTAGGTGTTCACGTGCTTGAACGAATGCGTCTCAGAGCAGTTGAGGAATTTTGTCTCGGGAAATTCGAGGGCGGCCTTGAGGGTTGCGTTTATAAAGGCGGGGCTGGTTACGAAAACCACATCGTTGCCTTCCTCCGCGAGCGCCTTCAGCTGGGTGTATGCCTCAAGGCTTTCCGGGACATTGTCCACAAAGGAGGTTTCTATGCTGTCCTTTAAAACATTGTCGACGTGATTCCTCCCCATTTCCTGGGAGTACGTCCAGCTTGAGCTCTGCACGTCGCCCGCATACACGAAGGCCACCTTTAAGTGCTTTTTCGGCCTGACGAAGGTGGTCAGGGTGGAAATTATATTCTCGCCGCCCTCTATGGGAATTGTCTGGACATCCACGGTCTGATTGTCCGCGAGCTGGTCAAGCTCCATGATGAACAGGCTGAGCTTCGGCTTTATCAGGGCTTCGTCCATGTCGTAGGGCATCCCGTATACCTTTATAAACTCCAGGAACGCGTCTCCGGTGGTTATGGGCAGCTTCTGGCCGCCAAGCTCCAGGTATATCTTGCGGAAGGGCATGTAAATGGAATTCGTGAAGTATTTGTATTTGTCCGAATGCAAGCTCGGTATCACAGGGTCGAAGCCCTCCAGGTATGCAAGCAGCTTGCCGAAGCTGCTGCGCTTGGTGAACCAGATGGCGTTTATGCCCGTCTTCCTGTAAAAATCCAGGAACTCGTAATATATGGATATGTTGATGTCGCTTTCATCCCTTTTGGGAATCAGCCGGGACACTCTGGCCTGATAGGAATAGGCGTCGAAGTATTTGAGGACGCTCACCCTCTTGTTGCCCTCTACTACATAGAACCAGTTCAGATATTCATATACCTTGATGGGATCCCTGATGCCTTCGTTGAGATGGATCTCGCAAAGAGCCGTCCATTTGCGGCCGAACTCGGTGTCGAGACCCAGAATCGGCATAAAATTGGTTGCGAAGGAGAGGCTTCTTCCGTGAGTATAGGTGCCTATGACCTTTTTTAGGGGCACGTCGATGATGCCAAGGTCTATTTCGTTTACTATTTCGATATTCTTCAGCACGCCCTCCAGAAAGGGCAGGTAACCGGTCTGTCCCCTTGAAATGCTTCTCGAATATTCTCTTAGTCCCTGCTTCCTGGCGTCAGAGTAATGAACAGAAATATTGTTTTCCATTTACGCAGCCTCCCCTGGCATCAAGAATTTTCCCGCCGAGCTCAGATTATTTTCTGATAGCATATTACGTCCAGCAGTCTTCCGAATTTTCTGCCGACCTCCGTATAGTGCGCGCACCGGCTATAGCCCAGCTTGTCGAACAGCTCGATGCTCTGCACATTTTCGCCGCATATGACTGCAAGCAGCACATGGAAATCGTTTTTGCGCGCCGCATCCTCCAGGAAGCTTATAGCCAGCTTTCCAAGGCCCTTGCCCGTATAGCCGGGCTTCAGGTAGACGGTCACCTCTGCGGTGCCGTCATAGGCCTCGCGCTTTTTGAAGGGCGAAAGTATGCAGTAGCCGCATACCGACTCCCCGTCCAATATGGCAAACGAAGCGAACCGCGGGTCCCCCGTATAAACGATGCCCTTTATCTCTTCGGAAGCCAGCTCTTTCATATGGAAGGTGGCGGTTGAATTCAATATGTAATAGTTATAAATATCGGTTATCCCGGGGATGTATTCGTCCCGCATTTCTTTGAAGCTTATGCCGTCCATTGTGTCGTACCTCCGCATCAGGTTTATTCTGCTGTATTTATTATATTACGCCCGCCTTTAAAGATAAAGATGCTTTTATGTTAACGGCTCAGAAGGATTTGTTCATCCCCCTGAAGCGCGTGACTATGTTCTTTATGATGCTCATGTGCTCGAAACGGTCGGTGTTGTACGTTATGTCCTTTTCCCTCGGTACGGATATGACGCCCAGCTTCTCACAGCCGTCGGGATAGCACCAGTATTCGCAGGTCTTGCCCTTTCCGTCCCAGGTTTTGAGCTCCACCCAGACAAAGGTCGGGTAATCCTGCAGGGCGGCGCTGACGCCGTCGTCCGTCTGTATGTCCCGTCCGTTGACGCTGAGTATGACGTCCCCCCTCTGTATCCCCATCTTGCCTGCATGGCTGCCGGGCAGCAGCTCGAGGACGCGAAGCCCTCTTTTTGCAGGGCTGTACAGAGGAGTACCGTTTTTTTCTGTATATCTGCCGTAGAGATATATCCCTTCATGCGCGGCGATGCAAAATACCGCTCCCACATACACGAGCCAGCGGATGCTGATCGAAGCTATGGCTATTGTAATCAGCATGGCGCTGTAACAGAAAAGCAGCTCCGCGGTTTCCTTGGATTTCTTTTCGGGGTGCTTGGTTATCGCAAGGTCGGAATATCCGAGCACACCCACCAAACAGTCGAGTCCGAGGGCATACGCCCCCGTTTTCAGCGTCTCCGGCCTGAAGAGCATCCACCAGCCGGCGGAGGAATCGGATAATATGCCTGCGGCGTTCTGGGAAAGGAAGGTCAGAAACACGATAGGTATGAGCCAGAATTTTCTTATCAGATAAGCGCCCGCGATGTCGCCGCGGTATTTGATATATACCGGTATGCCGTCCCTCCCCCTGTTGATATAGACCAGGGCGGCTTCAATGAAGTGAAGGATGGCGACCAGCCCCAGTATGGACGGCGCGTCGATTGCGGGATAGCCGAATATCAGACTTATTGCCAGCAGAATACTGGCGGCGGTGGATATGCACATAAATCTGAGGTTTATCAGCAGAAGCACGCACATAATGTAAAAAAGGAGTCTCACGGCATCCTGCCCGATGGTTATGCCCGCCGCAACTACCGCAAAGCTTCCGATAAAACCGGCGATCAGACCGGTAAGTATTATTTCTTCTATTACCTCTTTCAGGCTTCTGGACGGCAGGCCGTCCATTTCTCCCCTCAGCTCCGTATACCGCTCGTACTGCGTCCTTACGGCTATAATGATAACAACGCATAAAAATATAAAGAGGTAATTAAGGAAAAAGGTGTCCAGCATTTCTTTCGCTATAGCCGTAACCATATTGAGCACCGACAAAAAAACCGACCTCCAAACGCCCCGGCTCGCGGCTTTGCAACCAAAAAGGGGGCTTACTTCCATTCCATTATACCATGTCGGCGCGGATATTGATATTACCCGGGTACAAAACAGGATGTGAAACAGCCGCAACCGCCATCGGCGCACAGTAAAATAAGGGGGGACAGTTCTGCGAAATCATCTGTACATAAAATGCAGAACTGTCCCCGCTTAAAGGCATTTCCGGATATAGTATTTCTCCTTATTTCGATAATTTTTTTGCCATCTAAGTACTTCGGTGTCGTAAATAAAGGGGGACAGTTCTCCAAAATTACAAATTTCCTAATTGCACAACACATTAAGGAGGAGAGTACTTCAAAATCATCTATACATAAAATGCAGAACTGTCCCTCAATTAAATGTCCTGTTCAGGATTTTTATTTTTGTATATATAAGAGATATATGGTACTATTTAATAAATTATATAATAAGGAGCGCAATTCATGAAAAAGATTGTTTATATTTTAATGATTTCGTTATTGGTTCTTTTAACGGGGTGCAATAATTCCACCGGCGACAATACCGGCAATAATTCGCCCGCCGGCGAAAGTACCGGAAGCACCACTGCCGAGGCGGGAGGCATCGAGGTTGATAAAAACCTGCTGGATGTGGAAGTAACCCTCCCTGCCAGTTTTTTCGAGGGGAAGACACTGGACGAAATAAAAGCGGCAGCGGCTGAGGATGGGATTAAAGATGTCAAACAAAATGAAGACGGTACAATCATTTATAAGATGAGTAAGGCAAAACACTCCGAGATGATGGAGCAGTATAAGCA
>JAEZJL010000433.1 GCA_023415815.1 Bacillota bacterium
CAACCACGCTGTGTATTTCATATTCCTCTGCCAGCTTTTGAAATATTTCCACACCGACCGGGGATTTCTCAGAGATGTCAATGCAGCCTACGGTCGCTTTCATCCCAAGCCTTCCGGCCTCAGAAAGCGCCTCCCTGAGGGACGGCAGCGCTTTTTTGTCCACCGGCCCGCCGCAGGAAAGCCTGACCCGGGAGCAGCCCAGGTCATGCGCCTTCTTCAGCTCATCCGTCACTGGCCTGACGCATACTCTGACATCCATCGGCTCCGCGGCCATCAAGCCCTCATGCTCCTTCAGGCAGACTGCGGGGATGTCAAATATTATCCTCGAAAGCTCCGCTATCTTCCGTTTCAGCAGGATGGCCTCTTCCACGCCTGTCAGCTTGTTTTTCAACGCATATCCCAGCGTCATATCGATAAAAACAAAATCCTGTAACATAGCTTCACCCTCCCTTCCGGGCAAATCTCATGCGCTTTTTTATCAAATGGCCTTCATTACCTCCGGCTTCCGGAGTACATGTACGCTGCTCCCATTCTCCCCGTACCTGCAGGAACGGTCCTCCGCCAGAAGGCCGACCGCATCCGCCCGGCACTGCCGGCAGTGATCCATCTGGAGGATATCCGGCCTGCATAATTCACGCATTGCCCTGATATCCTTCATGCTGGTCGCAGGATGATTTTCAAGCACGCTTCCGGCTGCAGGAATCAAAGGGACGATATTGGTCATGAACGCTCCCAGCCGTTTGACCTTTCTCACAACCTCAAGTATGTGACTGGCGTTGACGCCGTTTATCATAACGATATTGACCTTGACGAGGACACCCTTGCCGGCGAGGTATCTGATCCCCTGCAGCTGGTTTTTTATGAGGATTTCAGCCCCCATTTCCCCGGTATAATGCGTCCCCCTGTATGCCACATGGCGGTAAATCTCCGCTCCTATGGACGGGTTCAGGCAGTTGACCGTAACGGTGACATGCCTGACGCCAAGGTCGATAAGCTCCGGGCCGTATTCCGGGAGCAGCAGCCCGTTGGTCGAAAGGCAGAACACCGTATCCGGAGCCTCCTGCCGGATCAGAGCTATCGTCCTTCCCGCCTCCTTCCAGTTTGCCAGCGCATCTCCGGGTCCTGCGATACCGGCAACGCTGAGATTGGGTATTTCTTTTTTCGCTTTCAGGAATTTATCCCTGGCCGCTTCAGGACCGAGTATCTCACTCGTGACCCCCGGACGGCTTTCATTAGCACAATCAAATCTCCTGCTGCAGTAGCTGCAGCCTATGTTGCAGGCAGGCGCCACCGGCAGATGCATCCTTGCATACTTGTGCTGTGCGCCCGCCGTATAGCAGGGGTGCCTCGAGGTCTTTTCCCTCAGCTCCTCAGATATATCGGACGTTTCAATATTTTTACCGCACCCGCATTGCATTTCGCCCCCTCCTTCCAAAGCCGCAGGCGTCCGGCTCAGGCATACCGCTCCCTGCAGATCCTCCTGGACCGGAACGCCCTTTCCCAGTCATTTCCCATAATTTCAAGCATATTCAGCATCCCCTCGTAGCCCATATAGGGCCTGTCGAGGTATATGTCCCTGTTTGTGGGTGCAAATATGTCAAAGGCAACCCTTATGCCGATTTCCTCAGCCATGTATTTTTCCCAGGAAGACCCAACCACAGCGTCTACCCCGCTGTCCTCCAGCGCCTTCCTGATTTTATATCCGTCCGCGTCGAACACGACGCCGGGCGATATCCCGAGGCTTTTTACCTCACGCTCCAGTATTTTGGCTGCCTCCCGGCCGCCGGAGCGGATTAGCAGCAGCTCGGGGAGCATCTCCAGCTCCTCGAAGAGCATCCTCATAAGCCCTATCCCAAAGGTTGCGTCGGCTGAAACGGCGACTCTCAGATTGCGGTATCTCGGAATGATCATCAGCGCCCGGCGGCGAAGTACATCCGCCACCCTATCCTCGCCTGCTTTTATGATCTCCTCCGCCCTTTCCTCCCTGTCGAAATACGTCCCTGCCGCCCTGATCCACCGTGCGGTATTCGTAAGGCCCACGGGCAGGGGGATATCTCCCAGTATGAACGGGATGCCTTCCTTCTCCTGCATTTTCCTTGCAAATGCGTATCCTGCGTCATGGCTTAAGAGTATGTTTGCGCCCGCTTCCCCGAAGGACTTCAATTCCTCCATGGAGGTGTTGTGGGGCAGGACGGTCCGCACACTTATACCAAGCTGGCCCAGAACCTCCCTCACCCACTTGAGATCGGCCATCCAGGTGGGATTGAGGCTTGCATGGGGGGCTATTATATTCACGCCGCCAGTGCCGCCGCCGGACTTTTTTTCTATGAACGGGGCCAGCGCCTTCAGTCCCAGGTTGATACCGTCATAGCTCGTTCCCCTGAAGCCTCCCGCCACGATCGGAATCAGTCTGGCCTTCACCTCGGGCTGAATATTTCCGCAAAGCCCCTCGATGTCTTCTCCGATGATATCCGCCGCGCACGTCCCGACAACAAACATCACACTCCTGTTAAAGGATCTGTCGGCCTCGCGGATCATATAGTCCAGCTTCTCGCTGGCCCCCATGATGATGTCTGTCTCAAAGAGCCTTGTACAGCCTATCTTGCGTCTGGTAAAATCGATCTCGTGCGCGTCGAAGGCGCTTGCGACAGTGGCTGCGCAGCCCTGCGGAGAATGTATGACGATGCTTACGTCGTTTATCCCTGCGACAACCCCCGCCACGCCTTCCAGGGCGCAGCCCACGACCGGATCCCTGCTGTGGCTGCAGTGCTCGAACTCTAACTCATCATACATCTGCCCCTCCTCCTTTCCGCATATACGGTGCAGTCAGGCAGGTCATTCCCCAGCTTGTGCGTCAGGGAACCGCCGGAGGCAAGGCCCGAATTCTCAGGAAAAACAATTTTTTTATACAGCCGGCTGCGTTTCCTGAACGAATACCGCAGCGCGGTATTGATGCATTTTGCGACCTTCAGGGCCCCGCGGTAGCCGAATCTCGGCCTGTTCATGATCGCGTTCAAATCGACGACCGGGATGTTCGGGAAGCTCAGCGACGAACCGAAATACACGACTGAAGCGGGGTCGATCCCGCCTATGAAGTTCAAAAGCTCCTCTTCCGTCTGTTTCATGGACTCATACCTGCCGAAGGCGAGCGTCCCTTTTGTTATCAGTATCTCAGGGTCCAGGCCGGTTTCCAGGAGGTAGTCGATGCTGGTCTCCCTGGCCGTCGTGCTCCACGGGTGGAAGTTGTAAATGACCGTCCTCATCCCGAAGTCCCGCTCCAGCATATGCGCAATGGAGAGGCATTTGATGGCGTCATGCCCTTCGATGATCGCCATTTTGCCCTCAAGCTGCTTTTTGGCATCCTCATACTCCTCTTTTATCTGCGCATATTCCCTATCCATCAATTCGGCCGCCTCCTTTTCCATCCCCAGGTGTTTTGCCGCTCCCCGGAGCCATTTTTCAGTAGCGCCGATACCGTAGGGCAGGATCGTGGAGTTCAGCGGGGTGCCGAATTCTTTAAGCATTTCGTTTCCTATGGCATATCCTATATCAAGACACAGGGTGCAGTTCACAGCCGCGCCCGGCGCTCGTTTCAGCTCCTCCAGGGAACAGTCGCCCGCTATGACCGAATTCACCCGGGCTCCCATTCCATTGACCAGCCGGACCAATTCCTTGACGTCGGTGTCCACCTCCGTCCTTTCGGGTCCCATTTTGCCGCCCACGATATTCACCGCGTCCGACAGCTCCGCTTTGAGCTCCTGCGAAGGAGCCTCCATCAGCCTCGTGATCTGTTTGAACACCAGGTCGAAGCCGCTCCTGTATTCGCCTGCGAAGCCCTCGCAGTGGATCGTCATTATTTTCGCGTTTACCTCCGGCTTCATTTTTTCTGCAACGGCGTCGATATTGTCCCCTATGATGCCTGTTGCGCAGCTTGCGGCTACGAATATGATATCCGGCCCGTATTTCCTGTCCACCTCGAGGATAGCTCCCTTCAGCTCCCTCTCCCCTCCGTGGATCACCTTTTCCTCATTCATATTGGTGCTCACCACGGGCTCGTAGGGAGAGCCGCTGTTCCGGCTGTTGGTGAGCTTATAGGCCTTCTTGACCCCATACGCGCAGCCGCTCGGGCCGTGCGTTATCACAATGGAATTCCTTATCCCGCTCAAAATCTTTGTCGCGGTCCAGAATTTGCACGGACGGGTATGACTGCCCTGCAGGCCGGTTTTTATTTTCCCCTCCCTGGTCAGCCGGTACAGCTCGCTTAAGCGCCCGTAAAAGATTATGTTTTCATCAAAATTCCCGGCCACAGATATTCACCTCGCCCAATGGAGCGGTTATCACCGGCTCCTAAGTCACCATGTATTAAGAATCCATTCCCTGTCCTTCTTATATTCCATATCCGCAAACAACGTATTTGCAATAGTCTCGCCGAGGTACGCCGCGCCCTTGTATCCGACTACCGGATGCCTGTACACGCCCGCCCTGTCGAAGGTCGGAAAGCCTACTCTTACCATCGGTATTCCGTTGTCGATGGCGACATATCTTCCCTTTGAATGCCCCATGATAAGGTCCAACTCGATCTCCCCGCCTTTTATTCTTTTCTCCAGCTCCCACAGATCCGCGTTCCATATCAATTCCATGTCGTAGTCAATCCTCTGCTCCAGCTGCTTGAGCCTCGGGTCCTTCTGGTAGGCCTTGTTGTCGTCGCCCAGAAGAAGCAGCACGGGCTTCAGCTCCACCTCCAGGCAGAACTCGGCCAGCGAGAGCACAAGGTCCGGATTTCCGTATATGGCTACCTTTTTGTCCGCAAAAAACATGTGCGCCAGGTCGGCCAGCGCGTCTATCGCTCTTCCCCGCTCGGCAGCCAGCGAATCCGGGACGCCCTTTCCGGTGAGCTGTGCGATATTCTTTATAAATTTGTCGGTGTTTGCTATCCCTATCGGCGTCGGGCCTACGACCGAGGGGACTTCAAATTCATTCCTCAGAAACTCGGCCGCCGCCGCGCCCTCGTACCTGCTCAGGGCCAGCGTGCCTATCCCGTTTGCCGAGCCGATGATATCCTCAACCGTCGTACTGCCGTACGCAAACGAGTCCTTTCCGGGCATCGTCGGCGCGTCAAAGCTTTCGGTGTCCAACAGGATATTCGCAGCCACGCCCATTTCGGATAAAACATGCTTGATTTCGGTGATGTCGCCGGGATTCATCCAGCCTGTGATCACATTCAGCCTGCCGTTCGGCTCGCCCTTTTTCGCCAGAGTGGAGACCAGGGCGCTCACCGCCGCGTCGTAGCCGCTTACGTGGCTGCCCTTGAAGCTCGGCGTATGAACCGGTATAAGGAACACGTCCCGGTCCGGAAAGTTCTTTTTTATATTCCTTCTCATTTTTCCGACCAGTCCGTCGATATCGTCGCCTATGATTTCGGTGGAGCAGCAGGTAATGATGGGTATGACCCTCAGGTCAAGGTACCGCTTCAGCAGGGTGTCCACGGCGTCCTCGGCTCTGACCAGTCCGCCGAAGACCGCAGCGCTTTCATGTATCGAAGACGAAGCTATGTCAAAATTTTCTTTATAGTGCTGAGCGAAGAGCAGCCGGACAAACATGCTGCAGCCCTGTCCCCCGTGGACCAGGGGAATGCAGTCCTTTATCCCTATGCAGGCCAGCTGCGCTCCGCAGGGCTGGCAGTTGTACATGGGATTGATAATGCCCGCCCTGTTCTTTTGTTTTACCATACAAGCCATACAGACCACCTCTCGCTTTTCATGTCATCGTCGGAGCCGTTTCAGCCTCCGCATCAATAGTTGGGTATATTCAGCTCGCCGTTTTGCGAATTGGTAATGGTAACCTCTATCAGTTTTTCTTTTACTTTTGCCATGATTTCCTCAAGCTGTGGCTTTTCCAGTCCGTCAATCCAGGGGAATTTTTTGCCCGCCTCGACCGCAACCATTTTTGCCTCCGCATAGAAAGCCCGGTCTTTAGCCGTATCGTCAAGCGCGACCTCTTCCCTGGAAAGGATTTTGGCGGCCTTCCCCAAAATCTCCCGTATATTTTCATCCCGGTCCCAGGTGCGCGAATAAAACTGCCATAGATAACGTTCCTGAATGAATTTATACAATTCGAGCGCCTTTTCCTCCATATTTTCCATCCTTTCATTCCCGCATTCCGCCGGAAGCCGGCGCTATACGGCCGCTCCGCCGGTTTCTCCCGTGCTGACCCTTATCACCTCGTCCACGGGCAGCACAAATATCTTTCCGTCTCCGGGATTGCCCTTTTTATTGACGCTTATGATGGTGTCGATCACCATTTTCACATCCGTATCGTTTACCACGATGGACAGCAGTCTTTTCGGTATCAGCCTGTGTTCCTCCGATACGGCTTCGAGGACTCTCGAGGACACTTTATTGTCGGTCACGGTAAAATTCACCTTTTTTTTGCCCCGCCCCATGACCTTCCGGCAGTTCAACGCGGCAATGCCCTTCCTGAGCAAAGCGTTCTTGGTCTGGTTGATCATATCCATTCTTATAACCGCCATAATTTCCTTCATGGTGTCCTTCCTCCCCCTATAGCTGGTTGGCGCCGGAGCTTACGGTATACGCC
>JAEZJL010000489.1 GCA_023415815.1 Bacillota bacterium
ATCCGGAATAATAGCGCCTTTTTCGGTAAGTTTTGCTTGAAATGCGACAAAAATAGAACCGTCCCCCACTGTCGCACAGCGCCTTTACCGGTGCTTTTCAGCTCTAAATGCGACAAAAGCAGAACCGTCCCCCGCTGTCGCATATCATTATCTGTTGCTTTTTCTGGATACGTTGAATAAAGCGAGAAAGAAAAACAAGACGGCTGTCCCTAAGAGGATAAGGATGTGCGTTGAGGCGGTCGCGGTAAAGCCGTCGTAGGTATAGATCACGCCCATCATTTCTTTAAAATCTACCAGATAGTTTTCGGGTATACCCGCAAAGCTCGCTTGCATGGGCGCTTCCATCATGACCTGGCGCATCAGGGCTCCCGCGTGGGACACGGGGAATAGCTTTATTGCCACCTGAACACTTTCCGGCAAATTTCCTATGGGCAAATAAATTCCTGTCAAAAAGCCAACGAGGGTCCCCAGTATCGTGCTTGCCGCCGCAAAGGCGCTGTTGCTCCAGAAGAAGCTCACGATAAAAAACACCAGCGAGCTTGACGCAAGCCCGGAAAGAAGAATGATGCCAAGCATTTTCAGCATTCCGAGCGGAGCCAGCAGTCCGCCGCCGCTTATGACTATATACGCTTCTCCGAGAACAAAGGTCAGGACGCTCAGAATTACGCCGACGATATAGGCGCTCAATATATAGCCGCCCACAATGCCGCTTCTTTTGAGAGGCGCGGAAAAGAAGTCCTTACGGTTTTTTCTGGCCCTGTCCTCCACCATAATACCGAAAGCGCCCATTGTCGTCGTAATTGAAGCGACGGATATGATGCCCGCAATGATCCAGCTGTCCATGAGCGTATCAATTCCGGCGAGCTTTGCATAGCCCTCCGACCAGACATCTCCAAGGAATACGACATACAAGCCTATTATGATAAACACGCTTAAAAGGGAAAAAAACACTGCGCTTTTATCGCGGAAAAATATTTTCAGGTTCCGTACCGCTATATTAAACATGCTCGAGCTCACCTCCCGTGATATTCAGGAAAACATCCTGCATTGAACCGTGCACCACCTCAAAGCTCTCCAGGTAGGGCTCCGTTTTTTTTAAGATCGGTATGGCTTCGGTTGTCTGCGTCAGATTTGCTATCAGCAGCCCATTTTTCTCTTCAAAGGTATGCCCCGTATTGCCGATTATCCGCAGAAACTGCTCCTTATCCTTTGGCTTGATTCTGATGGTATCGGAGCTGTATTTTTCTTTAAGATCATAGGGCGTGCCTTTTGCGGCAATTTTACCTTCGTTGAGGATTATAATATAGTCGGCGAGAGCCGCTTCCTCCATATAGTGTGTCGTGAGGAAAACGGTCATCCCCGTATTCTTTTGGAGCTCCGTTATCGTCTGCCAGACGCCTTCTTTGGTTTTGGCGTCAAGTCCGGTCGTCGGCTCATCCAGAAACAATATTGCAGGTGTGTTGACCAGAGCCCTTGCAATATCCGTTCTGCGCCTTTGTCCGCCAGACAGCTTTCCGTAAGGACGATCTATAAAGTCCGTCACATCGGCTGCGGCGGCCGCCGACCGAACGGCTTCTTTTAGCTTTGACCCGGTATGCTTGTAAAACTTCGCTCTTGTCGTCAGGTTCTCACGTACCGTCAGAAGCGGGTCTAGCAGGCTTTCTTGAAACACCACGCCGATCTTGTTCCGGATAGCGTCGTCCTCCTTGCCTAGCTCGTGTCCGTCAATCACGATCCTTCCGCAGTCAGGCTTTAACAATGTACACAAAATATCGATGGTTGTAGATTTTCCGGCGCCATTGGGCCCCAGAAAGGCAAACAGCTTTCCGCTCTCAACATAGAAATCTATCCCTTTAACGGCCATGACTCTGCCAAAGCGCTTTTGTAAATTCTCTACGGTAATAATTTCCGCCATTTCAGTAAACCTCCTTTACATATCCATATCATACCAGCTGAAAATTTGATTGCAATACATGTAAAAGCAAGGTGACTTCCAAACGGTGCAGGATGGCAAAAAGGGCATGTAAAAAGCCGGCAGTACGAAATTGCCGGCCTTAAAATACATCCCGCCGTTTCACTTTCGCTGCCTGATGCTTTTATTGATCGCTTGGGCCCATTCCAGGCAGGTAAAATATCCGATCGCATAAGTGATAATAAAAACAGGGATTAACACAAGAGTGACCTTCAAAAAGATATCCCATGAATAGGGGAACATCCTGAACAGGCCGCCCTCAACAAACACTGTTGCATAGCATATCACCAATCGAATAAGGGTATCCGCCCACAAGGAAGTTATTTCAAATCTATCCTCGATTTTTTCCGCTATATACATTAGCACCGAAATGCTCAGGGCAATCACAAACACCTGTACCGTCACGCCGCCGGATACCTCTGGAGCCATATCCCAGACGGAGAGCAATGTAAACAGCAGCATGACGGCAGTAAAACTGGCACAGGTAATGATCATGATTTTTTTCATTTTCACAATCCCCTCATTTCCCAAATTTATCACGGAAGTCACTGATATAATGCTTTGATATAATAACCTTTTCATTGTTCTTCAAAAGCGCTTCCAACCGTCCGCTGAATTGCACGCGCACAGAAATAATGAACGAGGTGTTCAGAATACAGCTCTTGCTTATCCTCACAAAGGGGGTGTTCGCCAGATAGCTTTCCAGCTCATATAGCTTTTTATCGCAGCGGTAAACATCGTTATCCATGTAAAGAAAGGTTTTGTTGTCCACCGATTCAAAATAATACACGCTTTCAAGCGCGACAGGCATTGTTATCCCGTCCTTTTCAGCCATAAGGGAAAAGGAATAGAGCTTGATCTGCTCTATCAGGTGCTTCAATCTGTCATCCATCAGACCGCAGGTGATTTTGATCTCCGTTTCTTTGCAATCAAGCGATTGCTCTATCAATAGCTTCATTTATTCACCTCTTGTATGCTGATAGCTATATTTTACCAGGAAAGAGGGCTTTTGCAACAGGCTAGAAGGTAAGACGGCTTTTTTTGAGGGTAAAATGTTCAGTGCGACAGTGGGGGACGGTTCTGCTTTTGTCGCATAGCGAAAAAAACATGGCAGCGCGGTAATGGCATTGTGGTTTAAAAGCCCAGGCTTTCCCCCACAAGTATAACCTTGATCCTGCCTTTTGTAGCAGAAAATGCGGTTATGACCAGCTGGCTGCACGCGGCTTCGGCCGCTTTGGCAAGTTCGTCAAAGGATGGGTAGTCCTGCTTGAATATCAGCAGGGTAAGCGGAGCGGCATATTTTCTCGCACGGAGTACGGCGGCATCCAGATTAGGCTCTACCTTGTTGAGGCCTGCGATCACGATTACATTTTTCGGCCCGAAGATAAGCGAAGACACCCTGTTGCCGTATCCGTCAATATTCACCAGCTCGCCTGCGGCAGATATCGCATTAGCGCTCATCAAAAAATAATCTGCGCCCAACGCCTCATGCGCGGCTTTATCCTTTGCGGCGGCGCCTTTTGCGTCATCCGGGTCCAGGAAATTGTACCCCCCGTTTTTTAATGCGGCCCGCAGATCGATTTCACGAAGGGTTGCAGAGCCTCCGCAAGAAACCGTGCTGTCCTTTGGTATCAACTCAAGGACCTTTTTCAGCGCGGCCTCCTTGGTATCGCAGTAAAAGCCTTCCATATTGCGTTTTTCAAATTCCTCTGTCAGCTTTTGTCCCAGCAGGGCATTATAGCATTCAATTGGTTTCATAGGTTTTCCTCCTTGGGCGGATTAAATTTGAAACGGTTTTGGCTGCCTATATTTTAACCGCAGGGCGGCAAAATAAAAAGCCTGTTTTTTACATTTTTTATATGTTATAATTAAAGTAGGAGAAAAGGCGGCAAGAAGGGATGGAGCTTCTGCCGCAGAGCGGGCGGGCAAATACGGCGGGCATTTGTCAAAGGCACTGACAGCCGGAAGCCCCGGACTAGATTTTATATGCATAACGGCTGGCAAACCACCTTTACAACACCTGTTGCAACATCGGCCTCCACACTTCTGCTGAGACAGCGCCCGGTGTCGGAGCAGCAAACCGTGAGTTCCATTTGCTCCAGCATGGCTTCAACCATTTCCAGGTTCTTTTTTCCTATATTGAAAACATCATCGCTGTTAATCGATTCGGCCCCGCCGAAAACGCTGATTTCCAGTTCATCCTTGATACAACCGTGCACAAGGCACATTTCGCGTATCAGTAAAGGGACTCCCGTGTCCGCATAATATGCCGGGCCTGTAATTATCCTGTCCCGCATAATTGCCGAATTAGGCAGTGCAATATGCACCATGCCGAGTATCCTGTTTTTCCGGCTGTATGCAACGACCGCAACACACGATGACAGGGCGTATGTTTTGAGGATATCCTGTAAGCCTCCGGAAACCGCATATTCGCCTATTCCTATAATTCTATCCATTTCTGCCACCTGCCTGTGAAAGAGTATAGATTACCGCCGGCAGCTCCCCCAGGGATACCTGTTTCTCCACGGCGCCCGCATCATAAGCCGCTTTGGGCATCCCGTAAACGATGGAGGATTGCTCGTCCTGTCCCAGCGTCCTTGCCCCGGCCTGCCTCATCGCCATCAGGCCCCTGGTCCCGTCGCTTCCCATTCCCGTGAGTATCACTCCTATTGCATTACTGCCGGCCTCTTTTGCAGCCGAGTCAAAGAGCACGTCTACCGACGGGCAGTGTCCGTTTACCTTTTCACCAATGTAGCATTCCACCATGTATTTACCGCCGGTTTTTTTAACCTTCATATGCCTGTCTCCGGGGGCTATCAGCACATGGCCTTCCCGGACACAGTCGCCCGTCCGAGCTTCCCTGACCTCCAGCGAGGTTGAATTGTTCAGCCTTTCGGCAAACATGGCTGAAAATACCGGCGGGATATGCTGAACAATCACGATTCCGGGAGTAGTCTCGGGAAGTGCCTTCAGTATGCTGTAAATGGCTTCCGTCCCACCGGTGGAAGCCCCGATCGCTATCATGCCGCAGGTCGCCTGACTGCTCCTCCCGGCGGCGATTTTCCCTGGAGCATCCGCTGGCTTCCATTGAGCGATTTTAGCTGTCGAGGCGATTTTTATTTTCACTATCAGCTCATTTATGAAGTTTTCGATGCTTTTAGCGGAGCTGACGTCAGGCTTGGTCACAAAGTCAACCGCCCCGGCATTCATCGCGTCAAAAACCGCTTTGCTGACCGTACTCACGACTATTATGGGCAGCGGGTACTGCGGCAGGAGCCTGCGGATGAATTCAATCCCGTTCATTTTGGGCATTTCCACGTCGCAGGTCATGACGTCGGGCTCGTATATGAGTATCTTGTCCCTTGCATCAAAGGGATCGTTTGCCGTGGCGATTACTTCTATATATGCATCAGACGAAATCCCTCTTGCTAAAACTTCTCTGAATAATATGCTGTCGTCGACTACCAGCACTCTGATTTTTCTCATACCCTGCTATTCCTTTCTGTAAACCGCAGGCATAACATACCTGTACTTGGTCTCCTCACGGTTGAGCGACTCCGAATGACCTATAAACAAGAACCCACCGTATTCGGTAAGGTCATAAAACTTGCTGATCAGCTCCCGTTTTGTCCTGTCGTCAAAATAGATCATCACATTCCTGCAAAATATTACATGGAATTTCTTTTTGAAGGGGAAAACCCCATCCATGAGGTTGAATTTCCTGTATATGACCTCATTGCGTATCTTTTCGATAACGGCTGAGGTTTCTTTGCCGGTTTTCCTGAAATAATTCAGTCTCCATTCCGGAGGGATCGCAGCTATCTCCGTATTACCGTATTCGCCTTTTTGGGCAGTCTCAAGCACCTTGCTCGAAATATCCGTAGCCAGTATCTTCGTATCCCAGCGTACTTTTTCTTTAAAAAACTCGTCAATGATCATTGCAAGGATGTACGGTTCCTCTCCGGAGGAGCACCCTGCGCTCCATATCCGCAGGTCCTTCTCTTTTATGGTGTCCGCAAGATACGGCAGCACTTTATCCCTGAAGTAATAAAAATGGTCGGCCTCCCTCATAAAAAAGGTGTGGTTTGTCGTGATTTTATCTATCAAAGTCGCAGCAGCATTTCCGGTTTTATCCGTAATAACATGGTCATAGTATTCGGAGAAATTCACGAAATTCTTTTGTATAAGTACGTTATGCAGCCTTCCTGCCACCAGGGACTGCTTTTCTTCTTTTAAATATATACCGTAATTGGCTTTTATATAATCCGCCAGTTTTTTAAACTCTTTGTCTGTAATTGCATGCATTGACGTCACCTGCCTATGCTGTGCTAATCAGCTGCGGGAGTGAGCTTGAAAGCCCACTCCCCGCCCTTTTCCTAGTACTTGCCAAATTCTTTATCGCTCAGTGTGATCTTCGGTTTTGAAGCCGCCGCTTCGGCATTGGCTGTTTCTTCTATCTTCAGGCTTGCTTTTTTCTTGTCGGACATATCTTCAAGTATCTTAAGCACCTCGGGACTCAATTCCTTATGCCCGCTGAAAACCGCGGCATTTCTCTTCAGCCTGAATCTTCCCACCTGCTCCTTCAGAAGCTCCGCCTGGCTTGACAGTTCTTCGCTTGCGGCGGCGCTTTCCTGTGAAGTGGCGGAATTGGTCTGCACGACCTGCGATACCTGCGACAGGCCCTGCGTGACCTGTGCGATACCGGAGGCCTGTTCGTTGGACGCTACCGCTATATTGCTTACAAGATTGGCGGCCTTTGCCACGCCGTCAACTATTTTGTCGAGCGCGTCCGCCGTTTCATTTGCTATTTTGGTGCCGCCCTCAACCTTCTTAATGGAGCCCTCAATCATATCCGTTGTTTCCTTGGCGGCATTCGCCGACCTGGCCGCAAGATTCCTCACCTCTTCCGCCACTACCGCAAAGCCCTTGCCGTGCTGTCCGGCTCTGGCCGCCTCAACCGCAGCATTCAGCGCGAGAATATTTGTCTGAAAGGCTATTTCGTCAATCACCTTGATAATTTTGGAAATATTCCCCGACGCATCGTTGATCTCGCTCATTGCCTTAAGCATTTCCTTCATGCGGTTATTGCCCTGTACCGCGTTATCCTTCGCTGCCTCCGCAAGCTCGTTGGCCTGGGCGGCATTTTGGGCGTTCAGCCGGGTCTGGGAAGAAATCTCCTCGATCGAGGCCGTAAGCTCTTCAACCGAGCTCGCCTGTTCGGTAGCGCCCTGCGACAGCGCCATGCTTGAAGCGGACACCTGCTTTGCTCCTGAGGCTACCTGCTCCGACGCCGTGTTTATATTACTCATTACGTCGTTTATATTATTGGCCATCGTTTCAAATGCTTTGGCGAGAATCCCGATTTCGTCCTTTGATAATACCTTTATGTCTACATCCAGATCGCCGCCTGCGATTTTATCCGCTGCCAGCACCAGTTTGCCCACCGGCTTGCTTATTGACGAGCTAATGAATATTCCCAGCAATACCGCTATCAGAACGGCGGCTCCCACTACGACTATCATGACTGTGATTGCGTTATGCCCGTCGGAAACATTTTTGTTGAAGGTATCCGTTGCTATGCTGTTCTTCATGTCCGTCAGGCCGTCTATGTCGTCCTGCACGGCCCGCGACGCCACTCCGGCCTCGCTGCTTTCGGCGAGAAGGTCGAGAGCCTCCCTGTCGTTGCCGCTCCTGTCCACGGCTATTACCTTTTCAAGCTCCGTATAATATGTGTTCAAATCTTTTTCCAGGGTGTTGTATATATCCTGCCCTTCCTTTGTAAGAAGCGTCTTTTGGATTTCCGGCATCAGCTTCGATATCTCCTCCTTGTAATCGTTAAGGCCGGAGAGGAACCCATCCTTGTCGCTGTCGCTTGTTGTTGTGATAATATCCCTTATGTTTACCCGTATCCTCTGGAATGAATTGGAAATGTCCGCCATCTGGGATATGGGGACCGTCGCATTCACATAAAGCTTGGTATCGTTATTCTCAATGTTATTAAGGTTAACCACCCCTATGACACCGACGACTCCTGCGACCAATGCGACCAGAATAAAGCCTGTCAACAGCTTCGCCGCTATTTTCAAATTATTGAACCACTTCATCACATTTACCCCCTCGTATTTTTTGTATTGGTTCTAAGCAATATCATTCAGATGATCGATTTCTTTCGCATCCAATAATTTATCGCAGTCCAGGATCAGCTTCACATCACTCCCGACCTTGCCGACGCCCTTTATATATCTGTTGCTGAGTCCCTTGCCCACATCCGGGGGGGAGACAATATCCTCCGGCGGTATGGCCAGCACCTCCGAAACGCTGTCCACGATAAGTCCGATCGGAATATCCCGTATGTCGACCACGATCACACAGGTCCTGTCGTTATACTCCCTGAACGTCTTTTTGAAGCGCAGACGCACATCCATCACCGGAATGATTTTACCTCTTAAGTTGATTATCCCCCTGATGTACTCGGGAAGCTCGGGTACTTCGGATATCGTCTGTATCCCGATAATTTCCGTTACATGCCTGATTTCGATTCCGTAGAACTCCTTTCCCAGCGAAAAGGTAAGAAACTTACCCTTCTGAGTGTCTTCCTCCTGCTCCAGCAATTCCTGCGCCGCAGTATCGGCCATATTTACATCTCCTTTCTTCAGATAAAGTACCTATATTGATTGGGTTGATTTATACCGCATCTATTTTAAAAGGACAAGCTCGGCGATATCCAGGATCAGACTTATACTCCCGTCTCCCAGCAGTGTGCACCCCATAAGTCCTTTAATCTTTCTGCTGCTGCGGATATATTCGGGTAAAGCCTTTACCACTACCTGCTGCTGTCCCGTCAGCCCGTCCGCAAATAGGCATAGAAATTCGTCTTCCGCCTCCACCATGATAAGTATCCCTTTCAGAAGGTCGGTTACGCCGGTCCGGATGTTGTAATGCTCGTGAAGGCGAAGTATGGGGTAACACCGTCCGCGGACCATGATCATTTCATTTCCGTCGGGGTCTATGATAATATCGTTTTCTTTCGCCCGGAAGGATTCCTTGATGGAGATGGTCGGGATCGTATAGCAGGAGCTTCCGACTTTTATGTTCATACCGTCTATGATGGCAAGAGTCAGCGGCATTTTGAGCGTGACTGTCGTACCGGCGCCTTCGGCGCTGTCTACCGATACCGAGCCGCCGACCGCCCCGATATTTTTTATTACCACATCCAGTCCGACGCCGCGGCCGCTGAATTCAGAAATGTTTTCCTTCGTGGAAAAGCCGGGGAGAAAAATGAGGTTATATATTTCCCTGAGGCTCATTTCATTCTCCGGCTTGTGGAGAATACCGCCCTCTTTCGCTTTTTGGAGTATCCTGCCCCTGTCCAGGCCCTTCCCGTCGTCCTTTACTATCACAAGCACATCGCTTCCCGCGTTTTTGGCTTCAAGGGTTATTGTCCCTGCTTTGGGCTTGCCCTTCATTTGCCTTTCCGCGGAGGGCTCGATCCCATGGTCGATGGAGTTCCTGATGATGTGCATGAGCGGGTCGGAAATATGCTCGATAATATTTTTATCCACTTCCGTATCCTCGCCGAGCAACTCAAGCTGCACCTCCCTGCCTAGCTTTCTGCTCATATCCCGCACGACGCGCTGCATCTTATGAAAGGTTGTCGCCAGCGGCACCATCCGGATGGACATGACCATATCCTGCAATTCGCCCGTAATTTTGTGCAGCTGGCGCGCCGCTTTCCGGAAATTGTTCAGCTCAAGCCCGCTCAGGTCCGGATTCTGTATCACCATTGCCTCGGATATCACCATCTCGCCGACCAGATCCATCAGCCTGTCCAATTTCGCCACGCTGACGCTGATAATGCTCTGCTGCGCCTGGGAGGACTGCAAACGCTCCTTAGCTTCTTTGGCCGCCTTATCCGGTACAGGCGCTTTTACATGCTCCTCCGGAATAACCTGTCCGGCTTCGGGTAGAGGCTTCAATTCAGCTTCATTCCCCAGGTCCAGTTGAGTAAGCTCCAGGTCCTTCAGAAAAATGGTCTGCATAAGAAGACCATGAATTTTTTCATAGGAGCAGTCCGATCTGATGAATACTTTAAAGCCTTCTCTCCTTATAATACCTGTACTTTCGTCATTATCGACTATATCCTCCGGAATGAAAGACACCTCTTGGGCGAGCTCCTTCAATTTATGAATAACCGTGAAGGCTCTTATGTTTTCCATCTCGCAGCCTTCCTCAAAAAAAATGGTCGCCTTGTAGGTATTTTGAGGTATCATGGCTTTATCCGAAACGGAGTCCGTGAAATATTGCCGCTTTTCAGCTCCCGCCTGTTCTTCAGCCGCTCCGGAATCCGAATGATCCGCAGCCCGCTTCAGAACATACAAATAGTCCTTGATTTTTTTAATCAATATGGCGGAATTTCCGCCGGTTTTATCACCGTTCCTGATTTTTTGCATCTCGGCCTTGATAAAGTCTATGCACTCCAGAACCAGATCGGAAAGCCCTGAGCAATCGATATCCAGCAGATTCCCTTCTCGAATGAAATAAAACAGATCCTCCATTGAATGGGCGAGCAGCGATATGCTCTCAAACCTCATCATGGCGGAAGAGCCTTTGATGGTATGCATGATCCTGAAAATTTCATTGATAGCGGAGTGTGTGAAGCAAGACGATTTTTCACCTGCTAATATAGATTGCTCAAGCTGCTCGATAAATTGCGTTGTTTCAAATATAAACATATCCAGCATAGGTT
>JAEZJL010000034.1 GCA_023415815.1 Bacillota bacterium
GTATAGCAGCGGCCGCAAGCCTTTCATCAAGCCCCGTCCCGCTGTAGCCCACGCCCTTCTTGTATGCCTGGTAAACCGTAAGGCCCTGTTTTCCCTTCCGGTATAAATCGATCTTTGCTCCGGCGTAAACAATTTCCGCCTTGTTTTTAATACAGCATATCGCTATGTCCAGGCCGTCGTCGACAGCCTTTGAATTGACGTCCTTGTGCATTGTCTGCTTCAATAGTCGGTCCAGCTCGCGCAATATGATTTCGGGATCGTCTCTGCAGATATTGGTTACAATATGGTACAGGATCGCATTGACCGTCATCGTCGTAAGTGCTCCCGGCACGCCGTGACCGGTGCAGTCCCCGACAGCCAGTATGACTGTGTCCTCTATTTCCTTGAGCCAGTAGAAATCCCCGCCTACGAGGTCCCTTGGCCTCCATATGACGGAGTGGTCCCTGAAAACGCGCTTCATTTCCTCCTCGGAAGGCAGGATGGCTTCCTGCATTCTTTTGGCATAGCCGATGCTGTCCATCACCTTTGTGTTTATTTCCTCCAGCTCCCGGGTCCTTTCGGCCACCTTGCTCTCAAGCTCCGTATTCAACAGCAGCACCTGCCTGTAAGGATTTGCGATTTTCCGGGATATGGCGTAAAAAACGGCCACAAAGGACAGAAGGACGAGTATGACCGTTGCGCCCGTGTTTACCCTTATGGAATTGACGATCGATATATTTTCGGACCTCGGTATCTGGTAGAACAATATCCAGTCGCTTGCCTGGAGCCTGCGGTAGGCATAATCCATGATCCTCCCGCTGCTGTCCTTGTACTGGGAAACTTTTATATTAAAGCCGGAGGTCTTCATGTCTTCATATAACTGCTCTATGGCTCCGGCTGAAAGGAATTCGCCGAAATTTCTTCCCCTATCCCCGGGTGTATCCGCCAGCTGTATGACGCCGCCTCCGTCGATCATCCAGAGGCTGCTCTCCTTGCCTGCCTTGAATTGCCGGAATTCCTCGGTGATATCCTTCAGGCCCATGCCGACGCCCGCAATGCCGGCCGGATTATCCACGCCCCCCATGAGTGCATTGACAAAAAGGAACGTGTCGTTCATGCCCCTGTCAAAATTGACATTCAGGGATATGGGCTTGCCGGAGGCGATGGTTTTGAAGAACCATTCGTCGGCCGGATTTTCCCTTGACAATGTATAATTTTCGTCTATGCCCGCCTGGCGCTTGTTCTCTCTGTAAAAGTAGTGAAGCGTCTTTGCGCTGGATATGAAGGCGTTGTTGTAATCGTAGGATACGGCTATATCGTCCAGCCTTTTCAAGGCTATTTCCCCAAATTCATCACTTCGTTCCAGGCCGTTCAGCCATTCCAGGTTTACGGGGTCTCTGGCCATAAGGTAGGAGGTCTCCATGGCACGCTGTATCCTGCCCTCGATTTTGTCCGCCATGGATTTGATTATAAAAACCATGTCCTGGGTTTTCGACTTGGATATCACGGCGTTTTCGGTGCTTATATAGCCGGCGGCTCCCGTGATTATGACCGCAAAGGATATGACAAGGCTGGCCAGGAGAGTAATTCTGAATACATTGCGCGTATACGAACCGATAAAGTCCCTGCCGCTTGTATCCGGAGCTTTGGAAGATTTCATCGACGGCCTCCCTGTCATGTGGCGTCCGTTATCGATATAAAGTTAAAAGGTATATCAATGTCCTCCTTAAAATCCACTCCCATGTCATAATCAAAGCCGTTGTCCTCGTCGTAATACCAGTTGATGAGCAGCTTTTTCCCCTGCAGATATGCCGTATTGAGCTTCTCAAGCAGGGTGAGCAGGCACTTTGTGCTGCTGGTATTTATATATGACAGAAAAAATTCCACGGTGGTTTCAACATCGCCCACGGCTGCTAAATACTCATCCACCCATTTATAAACCGGTTCATACAGGCTGTATGCGTTTTCAGGGTACGACTGGCCTTTGAATACCAGCTTGTTTTCCTGGCAGTTAAGCTCTATGTATGGCCTGCTCTTGGTGCCGCTCAAAATGTAATTCTCCATGCCTACCTACCTCAAATAGTAACGGTTAATGTATAAAACGAAAAGCTCTCATTTATTTTCTCAAAATTATATGCTATCGGCCTGGACGCCTTACGGGCTATCTGCACCAGTCCAAGGCCGGCATTTCCCGTATCCTTGTTTATTTCCGTCCTTATGGCGCTTTTGTAATAATTGTTCAGCGTTGCTGCGTCCATTGAAAGCACCATGTTCAGGTTTTCCTTCAAACTGCCGATGTCTTCATTGAAAATAATATTCCCCGAATTCACGCAGTAGCCCGGTCCCGTCCGCGATATGGCAATGACGCCCGAGCCCACGATCATTGAATAATCATCCTCGTTTTCCTTTGAAACCAGATAATTCTTTATATTCTGTGCAAGCTCGACAAATGTGAAAAACGCCGTACTGATCTTGCTCTTTGTCACCTGCTGGTTCAAAAGCCTCTCCTTCAGAGCTTCTCCCAGTTCTTCGATCAAGCCCTGGGAAAAGGTGCCGGAAAAAATCAGCTCTATATTCGAATCGCTCAGCGCCTTCTGAAGCCTGTATATCCCGTTTTCGCTCATGGAACAACTCCCCCTTTGGAGTATGCCGGTTTAGTCTTTCGAGTTATTAATATATTATCAGATAAGCGAAAAAAATGAAAGGTAAACCTATGCAGCCGCTGCCGGCCTTCCCTTTTCAAACTAGCCGCATGGATTCGTTCAGATGGACGAGATTATGCCTGGTGGCCGGCATCAGCAGAAGACCGGCAAATGTCTTCCTGCCCCAGTAATCGGCAAGCCATGCGGCTCCCTCGGCGACCGCCCCTTCGTCCGTTATTTTGCGCAGCCGCGAGGGCTCGATTTTACGTTTTAGATCCCCGGCCTTCAAGGCCAGGATAATGTCCCTTGTCCTCCTGCCCACGGCCAGCCGGTAGTCCTTAAGCGCCTGCATGTCGAGCGCCGCGCTCAATGCCCCGATCTCCTCCTCATTCATCGCGTTGCCCGTATCACGTACGGAAACGCCCATCCTTTCGAGCCAGCCTCCGGTATGCGCTATCTGGGGCTCTCCGGCTATCAGCATGTTCATTGTGATGTCTTCTATCCGCGCCGCATGCCAGAGCTTCCAGGCAATTGACTGGTCCTCCCTGTGCACCTTCCGGAAGGCCTCTTCGGTCATTTTCTCCCAAAGCTCGTCTTCAAAAGAATACAAGCCCGAATTCGACATTGCCGCTGAATGCACCATGGCATGGAGATCGGTGCAAATTGTAATGCATTCCTCAAAGTTCACAGGCTTTGGCCATGTGTCCTGTAATATTTTAAATTGCCTGTTCCAGTGCTGGCGGTTCGGGTCTGCCATATAATTTCTCCTCGGACAAATCTTTTTTATGTGCCCCGGCAAATTCTGTTCTTCACCCGGCGGGGATTTGCTTCAACGGGCATATCAGCGGAGTAATGCGTCTGGCTGAGCCCGCTGCCCCATCATAAAAACTATATCATATATATCATTTCAGTCAAGTTTCTTCATAAGCTTTATGTCGTCGCATGTTAATAATTTGTGAATTTTATGAATTCCGGCATGTCCCGGACGATATTTCATTGACAGCGGCTTCCCTCCTGTGGTATATTCATGACGTAAAAGGGAGTAGCTGTAATTTGTAAAGTCAACAACCGGCATGACGACTGCCTGGCTTTATGACCCGGAAGGGAAGCAAGACTTTTAATATAACCGCGTGTAATGCGCGATTATGTTGAAAGTCTTTTTTATTACGGTTTTGACTATAATAACAAAATGTTGATTTTGGGAGGAGAAAAAGTGTTGCAAGCATACCGGGCGGTAAATGAAATGCTGTTTCACACCTTTGATGAGAAAACGGCGCTGGAAAATCTCAATTCCGGAAGCGAAGGCATTACGGAAGCAGAGGCTGCCGAAAGGGTTGGTATTTACGGAAAGAATGAATTGACGGAAGGCAGGAAGAAGACGGTCCTGGGGATGTTCCTGGAGCAGTTCAAAAACGTCATGGTCATTATCCTGCTGATTGCGGCCGTCATTTCGGGGTTGACCCATGAATTGACAGACTCCTTCATCATCCTTGCGGTCGTTATCATCAACGCCGTACTCGGAGTCGTACAGGAAAACAAAGCGGAAAAAGCGCTGGCCGCGCTGAAGAAAATGTCTTCGCCGTATGCGAAGGTGAAAAGGGACGACGAGGTCAGGCAAATCGAATCGGAAAATCTCGTGCCGGGCGACATCGTGCTTCTGGAGGCCGGCGACTATGTGCCCGCCGACATGAGGCTGCTGCAGTCGGCAAGCCTGAAAATAGAAGAAGCCGCCCTCACGGGGGAGTCCGTCCCGGTGGAAAAGATCGTCGGAAAAATAGAGAAGGCGGATATCGTTATCGGCGACAGGAGAAACATGGCCTATTCGGGCAGCAGCATCACCTACGGAAGGGGCTTGGGCGTGGTTACCGCCACCGGCATGAATACCGAGGTCGGAAAAATCGCCGGACACATCTCCGGGAACGACGCACAGGAAACCCCCCTGCAGAAAAAGCTGGGCGAAATGACCAAGTATCTGACCATTGCCATCATCGGTATATCCATCGTTATATTTTTTACCGGCATCCTGCAGGGCAGAAACTACCTGGAAATGTTCCTGACCGCCATAAGCCTTGCCGTGGCGGCCATACCGGAAGGACTGCCCGCGGTCATCACCATCGTCCTTGCTATCGGCGTCCAGAAGATGTCGAAAAGAAACGCCATCATACGCAAGCTCTCGGCGGTCGAGACTCTGGGCAGCACGGAAATAATATGCTCGGATAAGACCGGAACCCTCACCCAGAACAAAATGACGGTAAAAGAGGCTTACCTGGACGGCGTGATAAAAAAAGCGGAGGAGCTGACTTCCGACGACAGCAGCATGGTGATATTCGCCCACTCCCTGGTCCTATGCAACGACTCGAAGGTGACAAGGGTGGACAAAGCTGCCGCCGGATTTATAGGCGACCCCACGGAAACAGCGCTGGCAAGCTTTGCGCATGACAAGGGCTTCCACAAGGACCAGCTGGATAAGCTGCTTCCAAGAAAAAGCGAGATACCCTTTGATTCGGAAAGAAAGCTGATGACCACCGTCAATGAAATCAACGACAGGCTGAGGGTTTTTACAAAAGGGGCGCCGGACATCCTGCTGGACCGCTGCACCGGTATTTTGCTCAACGGAAAGGTGGAACCGCTGTCCGGAAGGCATAGGGACAATGTAAGGGCCGCGAATAAGGCAATGGCCGGAAAAGCGCTGAGGGTCCTGGGCGTCGCCTACAAGGACATCGATGAAATCCCCCGGACGCCGACCTCGGAGGAAATTGAAGCCGGACTCATTTTTGTCGGCCTTGTGGGTATGATCGACCCCCCGAGGGCGGAGGCGAAGGAGGCCGTCCGCATCTGTTCCGAAGCGGGCGTCCGCCCGGTCATGATAACGGGCGATCACCGGGATACGGCGGCGGCCATAGCAAAAGAGCTGAACATCATCAAGGATGAAAGCGAAGTGATAACCGGCAGCGAGCTGAACGCTATCAGCGACGAGGACTTCGAGCATGAGGTAACCAAATACTCCGTCTACGCCAGGGTATCTCCCGAGCACAAGGTCAAAATCGTGAACGCCTGGAAAAAGCGCGGCAAGGTCGTGGCAATGACCGGCGACGGCGTTAACGACGCCCCGGCCCTAAAGGCCTCGGACATCGGCATCGGGATGGGCATTACGGGCACCGACGTGGCAAAAGGCGTTTCCAACATGGTGCTTTCGGACGACAACTTCGCAACCATTGTCATTGCAGTGGAAGAGGGTAGAAAAATCTACAGCAACATCCGCAAAACCATACAGTTCCTGCTCTCCTCAAACCTGGGCGAGCTGGTGACCCTGTTCATAGGCACCATGATGAACTGGACGGTATTGCTTCCCATACACATCCTCTGGGTGAATCTTGTGACCGATACCCTGCCTGCCCTGGCTCTGGGCATGGAAAAAGCGGAAAAGGATATCATGAAGCAGAAGCCGAGAAGGGCGAACAGCAGCTTCTTTTCGGAGGGTATCGGCATTAGCGTGATATACCAGGGAGTCATCAAAGGTCTGATCACGCTGACCGCCTACTACATCGGCCTGAGGCTTTATTCACAGGAGATCGCGATCACGATGGTTTTTGCCACCCTGGGCCTGATACAGCTCACCCACTCGCTGAACGTAAGGTCAAATACGAAATCGCTGTTCAGGCTGGGCCTGTTCTCGAACCTGTACCTGATAGGCGCTATCGCTATTGCGGCTGTATTGCAGCTCATTGTCATCATCGTCCCGTACTTCAACGGCATTTTCAAGGTAAAGCAGCTGAACCTTGAGCAGTGGCTCATTGTCGCCGCCGCTTCCCTGATGATCATACCCGTGGTTGAGGCCGTAAAGCTTGTGATGAGCCGGAGAAGGCACTAATGCGGTTGAAAAGCAAAGGCCGGGGCATACTCAAATGCTCCGGCCTCTGTCATTTCATGCGTGGATAGGGTAACTGTAAACATACTCCGGCTTTACGAATCATTCCTCACTCTTAAACGTAGCGTCGGTTCTGATAATAAAAGCATATTCGCATTCATTGTCACCCCACCTGCAGAGCAATCTGAAGCCTCTGATGCTTGCCCCGGGCTTGGTATCCTCGCTGTTGGAGCTAAGAAAGGCGGCCATGTTTTGAGAAAGGATAAAAGTCCCCCTCCCGTTTTTAAACTCTATCGGAACTTTTTGCATGAGCCTTTCGCCATACTTAATCCTTCCCTCTTCATTAAGTACATGATCCTGCAATTCTACGGAGTCGGGGAC
>JAEZJL010000069.1 GCA_023415815.1 Bacillota bacterium
CATATACACATTGTCAAGTGGGGCCGGGTACGGAGAAAAAAATAAAAATTATTTTATCTGATAAATCCTCTCGTCGATCCGGCGCGTCACACTGTAAGTATACGGTGTAAAATGCTTAAGCCAGAAGCCGCTTGCCGTTGGATTGAGACTTTCAAAATCGACGCCGCAGCGAGTATACCCCTCTTTTGCAAGAATGTCCATAAGATAGGACAGAAGCCCGGTGAAAATCCCCGTATTCCGATACTCAGGCAGCATGTATGCACCGCAGACATTCGTCATCCCCGGATCGTCGCAGGCAAAGTTTTCCCCCGACGCCATGATCTCGATAAAGGCGATGGTTTTTCCGCCTTCTTCCGCGACAAAGTAACGGGATTTCCGGCTTTTGTTTTCCTCGGCAATTTTTTCTTCATCAAAAAGATTGGATAGCGGCATGAAAACCGGAGTTTTTTGAAGATGGTCAACCAGACTGTTTTTAAACAGGACAATACGCTTGATTTCCTCTTTCGAAAGCTCATAAAACGTATACGCAGGAAACTCTTCGCAGGCTATCGGCGCGACCGGCCGTATGGCGTCGATGCAGCGCAGCCCGAAGCCGTTCCAGAAAAAACTGCCGACCGCTTCCGTGTCGTGTGCATACAGCGCTATCGCGTGGCTCAGCACACCCTGGCCGACCCACCTTTCTGCAGCGGCTTGATATAGAAGCGAGTATATCCGGCGTCTGTCGGACTTTCTGGCACCGTGTGCATGAATTGGGGAGAAAGTACCCATTGTAGTGCCGAACAAGTTATTCCACGGCTTATAGCACGTAAGGAAGCCTATGATTTCTCCGTCCTCTATGGCGGCGACTCCCAGACCGTGGCCTGTCATCTCCGACAGCATATTGCAAAAAGTGTCGGAGTAGTCTCCGTCCGGAAGGACAGGGACCGCATTTCTCTCGTCAAAATATTCGGATAAGGCAAGCCTGGCCGACGCCTCAATATGGCTGCCGTTTAAATTTTCAATTGTTATCATGATTCTCACCTTTCTTCTGTCCGGCACGTGGTACGGGATATTTACTGCTTCAGGCTCTTTATAAACTTCGCCAGCTGCTTGCCGTTCTTCTTCTCCATGAGCCTGACCGCCTGGTTCTGCTTGGCTTCCAGGAAAAGCAGCTCCTTCTGCAGCTTTTTATAGCTGTCCAGACGGTCGGCGGGCAGCAGGCCCGCGCGTATGCTCTCCTTGACCGCGCAGCCGGGCTCGCTCTCGTGTCTGCAGTCCTTGAAGCGGCAGCCCGCGGCAACGCTGTCGATGTCCTCAAAAGCGCCCTGAAGGCCATCGTCCGCGTCCCAGAGCTGAAGCTCTCGCATCCCCGGCGTGTCTATCACAATACCGCCTTCGGGAAGCACAACGAGCTGACGGAAGGTGGTCGTATGCCTGCCTCTGGAGTCGTCCTCCCTGATCCCATTCACATCCATGATTTCACTGCCTGCAAGGTGGTTGGTCAGCGTGGACTTGCCGACGCCTGACGAACCCAGGAAAACAGCGGTACTGCCGGGCTTCAGGTATTTTCCTATCTCCTCCATGCCCTCGCCGGTCACGGCGCTCACGGCATGCACGGGTACGCCGAAGGCTATGGCCTCCACCTCCCGCACACGTTCGGTCGCTTCTTCGCAGAGATCCTTCTTGGTGAGCACAATAACCGGGCACGCGCCGCTCTCCCAGGCCATGGTCAGGTATCTCTCCAGCCTGCGGAGGTTAAAGTCCCAGTTCAGCGAATTGATTATGAAAACGTAGTCAAAGTTTGCCGCAACCACCTGCTCCTGTGTCTGCAAACCCGCAACCTTTCTCGAAAACCTGCTCCTGCGGGGCAGGACCCCATGGATCGTCGCCCTGTCCCCTTCTGCCCTGGGCTCCATTACGACCCAGTCGCCCACTGCGGGGAAGGCGTCTATCCCCTCCGCCGCGTATCTGAATTTCCCCGATACCTCTCCTTGAATTTGCCCAACTTCGGTCAGTACGCCATACAGGCCCTTGTGCTCAACGTATATCCTCCCGGGCCGGCGGCCTTCGCCTGCCTGTTTCATAAACTGACGTTCAAATTCCTCGTTCCATCCGTATTTCTCAAGCTGCATCCTTATTTCTCCTCTATCGCCACCATCAGCATGGTCCTGCTGTTGAGCACCTTCCTTATGCTGTCCTCGGAGAGATGGTACATATCCATCAGCTCAACCACTGAGCTGCCCTCCCCGTACAGGCGGCATATCTCCACGTTACGCATCCTTATCATGAGCCTTGCCCCGTTTACGGCGCCCCATCCGGCTCTCTGGCTATCCTGCCTGGGGATGTATACCAGCTCGCCCTGAACATATTTCTGCAGCTGCTCCAGCAGCGCCTTGGGCAATATATCCTTACCGTTCTTGTATTTCATCGTATGCCTCCTTGAATATTTGAACAAATAAAAAACTCCATAAAGCACAACCTTTATGGAGTCAAACGGGCATAAAAAAAGCACGATAACCGGTTACCATGCCTACTCTTACACCATATACTTGATTTTCCAGGCTTTAAGGTTATTCTTTGAAAACTGCCGAAAGCAAATGCAAACAGAGGCTTGACGACAAGCCGTTAAGGTCCGCAAAAGCAGTCCGGCCCTATTCAGTTAAGCTTCGGCCACCTCAACAATAGCTTTTTTCACAGTCACAAAAACAACTCCTTTCACCTGTTGATTATAATTCACGAGTGATTAAATTATACAATAAACAGCTTCTTCCAGTCAAGCGGAAAGAATGATTATATAAGTTCTTTCCGTGAAAATGCGCCCGGTTCAGCCATTAACCTGCGTTCCCATGATATTTTTCAAGTCGTTCAATATCGGTCCTGTGTTCCCTACATATAATACAATCAGCCTCCCCCTCTGATAGAAATGGGGAGTGTCCATCCATGAGACCCAGGCTTTCCCAACATGATAACCGTCACCTTCGATGTTGTTTGTCCGGTATTCCGCCTCCGCGTTTGTTTTGAATTCATAGACGATAACCGTCTCCCCGTTGACCTCCAAAGGTAAGCCGCTTACCGAAAAAAGCGGCATGGTGTCCGGGTCGAGTTCCTTAATTTGGTAATGTCCATCCTTTATAAGCCGCATGAACATGTCACAGTCGATCTGATCCAGCTTTTTCTCGTTAGCAGACCATATGCCGTGCGCAGCGAAAAACACGCCAAGCAAAACAATCAGTATACCAGAAATGCTAACGAACCTTTTCATCGTTCACACCCTTTTCGACGCCCAAACCATACCCGGATTATACCATTCCAAAACTGCCGTCTGCAAGTGCCCGGCAGGCATAATATCCTCTTCCCTTACCTTAAGCCTTGATATATACTGGTGAAAAAGGGGACGCTTCTCCAATCCGCTAATGCTGATTTTAGAGAACTGTCCCCGGATACCGCGCATAAGAAAGAGGCTGCATAATG
>JAEZJL010000274.1 GCA_023415815.1 Bacillota bacterium
ATTTCAGATTATGCAGGTCGTCGGCGGATACAGGATAGTTGAAGAAGGTATTCTGTCCCGTCTTTATGTCTCCGTTCAATGTGGGCGTTATGGATGACATCATGCCGCTTTCATTCGCCAGCGGGAAATACAGATAGCTGCTTTTATGGGGCGCTTCCAGTTCAAAGCCGCCCTTTTCGTCAATAAACTTCCAACTCTTGATCATATGCTGATTTACATCCCTTTCCGGTTTAATTATCGTTTGAGGAGCAGCGTCGCTATGGAATGCGCCGGCAGCACATAAGGAGCGTATTGACCGTCCAGCTCGGCGTTGAAGCCGATTTCCCCGTCGGTCTCGTTCATTGCTATAAGAGCGATTGTGCCGTCTTCATTTAAGAACGCTACATGCTGAAGCGCAGAAGCTTCGGCATCAATTCCTATCCTTGCGGCGCCGGCCCCGACGAATTTGCTGAACTGGCCTATATAGTAATAAGAGCTGTTATAGTGGATTTCCTGGGTTTTGGTGTCGGCGACCACCGGAGCGTCGCACAGGTTCCCGACATGATTGGGACCTCCGGTCTCGTCCAGTATCAGGTTCCAGTCGAGCCAGCCCTCCTGCCAGTTGTTGAAGTCTCCGATCATATTTCTTCCGTACCTCTCGCCGGTAAGCCATGAGCCCAGGTGCAGTCCGCCCTCCTGGCAGCCCTCGGTGAACAGGATGTGCTTGTCGGGATACAGCTCATGTACCTTTGACAGGTTTTCAAATTCTTCTGATACATACCAGTGGTTGGCTATTCCGTACACATATCTTGATGCGCCGGGCACAGATAGCGTCCCTGACGCCCTTTCCACAATCAGATCCCTATTATGGTCCCAAATATATATTTTAACGTCCGAAAGCCCTTCTTTTTCAAGCGTCGGCCCGAGATACCCGCTGACAAACGCGCCCTCTTCCTCAGCGGAATAGATGCACGAATCCCACCTCTGCACCGCGGCCGGCTCGTTCTGCACGGTTATGGCCCATAAGTTCAGCCCTTTGTCTCTCATAGCCTTAACGTATTTCGCATAATATTGCGCCCACGCCTCCCTGTACTGTGAAAGCAGCTGTCCGCCGTGGTTCATGTCGTTATTGGTCTTCATCCAGGCCGGCGGGCTCCATGGAGAGGCCAGGAGCTTAATCCCGCCTTTTCTTGCCGCCTCGGCTTCTTTAATGAACGGAATGGTCCATTTGTCCTCATGGGATATGTCAAAGGTTTTAAGCTCAGCGTCGTTATCCTCGACATAGGTATAGTTGCCGAGAGCGAAATCGCAGCTGTGGATATGCACGCGGCCGATCGAGTAGCCGATGCCCTCCTCCGGATCAAAATATTTTTTTATTATTTCTTTTCTTTTTTCCGGCTCCATCCTGGAGAGGGTATATGCCGCGGATTCGGTAAACGCGCCTCCGAAGCCCAGCACCTTCTGAAAAGCTCTTTCGGGCTTCAGGGACAGCGTCACGCCGCCTCCTTTATTACCGGGTAATGATGCAGCCTTCTCTGTCAACCTGTCCTTCGTATCCCTTGCAGTTTGAATAATTTTAACGGTATTCATTTTGTCGGCTCCTTATGTTTTTATAGTTGAATGATACCGGAGTGTGCATGGCTCTTAATTTCACTTAATAATACATGGCCCTACGGACTTTCTTATGATAAGCTCTGGAGGGATATATGTTTTTTCAAAAGGAAGCCGGGGGTTTTTCAGTCTTTCCAGCAATCTTCCCGCAAGTATTTTTCCCGTCTCATAGACAGGCTGCCTTACGGTGGTAAGCGGCACCTTGGGTATCAGGTCGAAAATCAGGCCGTCGAAGCCCGCGATCGATACATTGCGGGGTATTTTCAGCTTGAGCTTTTCAGCCGCTCTGAAAGCGCCTATTGCCAGAAGGTCATTGCAGCAGAATATCGCGGTGGGCTTTTCTTCCGCCAGCAGGGAGCAAGCCTTGAGATAACCGTCCTGCTCGGAGTTGTCGGCATATCTTATAAGGTTCTCCCCGACAGGGATGTTATTGTTGAGCAGGCCCTGCTTGTAGCCTTCAAAACGCTCGTGCGCGTATCTCTGGTTTGCATTCAGCATCAGGAAGCCGATCCTTTTATGTCCCTGGGAAATGATGTGCTCCGTCATCATTGTCGCGCCTGCCAGGTTATCGACATCAACGCAGTCGATGTCCATATCCGTTTTGCCGAAGAGCACGACCGGAACGCGGAGCTTGTCGGCAAAAACATTCTCTTCATTCAGGGCCAGTCCCATGACAATGACCCCGTCGCAGCGCTGATTGAATTCCAGATCCCGCCTTACAAGGAACAGATAAAACGCGTCGCTGAGCACCTCGCTCACACCGGCGATCAGATTCATCATGAAGGGCTCTGAAATGCCCATGAACCTGGGGACATACAGATGTATCGTGCGTGTGTTCTTCTCGGCGAGCGCCTTGGCCGCATGGTTGGGCAGAAAGCCAAGCTCGCCCATTGCCCGCTCCACCTTGAGGCGCGTAGCCTCAGCAACAAGCTCCGGAC
>JAEZJL010000354.1 GCA_023415815.1 Bacillota bacterium
GGGTCATTACGGGCCAGCCCTTGAATGTCCGGCCGAAATAAGGCGACCAGGTGCATTTCGATTTGCGGTCGGCCTCCGTAAAGGTCTTTTCCAGCTCCATGTCCACAATGACAAAATCCGCGTCGGAGCCCGGCTGGATGACGCCCTTCTTGGGATAGATCCCATAGAGCTGCGAAGGGTTGTAGCTTGTGATCCGGACGATCCGCTCCAGAGAAGTCAGGCCTTTGTTTACGCCGTCAAGCAGCACATTCAGCATGACCTCCAGTCCCGGGATTCCGTTGGGCGCTTTCCAGATGTCGTCCGCGCCCTCTTCCTTTTCGGCTTTGTCAAAGGGGCAGTGGTCTGACCCGATGGTATGGACATATCCCCTGTCAAGCAGCTCCCACAATTTCCTCCGGTTCTCCTCATCGCGCATGACCGGTGAAAACTTCAAAAACGGCCCCAGCGCATCGGCGTCCTCCCTGACGAACGTGAGAAAATGAGGACAGGTTTCCGCCCATATCCTGACGCCTCTCTCACTGGCCTTGTGGATCTCTTCCAGGCCCTCTTTTGTGCTGACATGGACGACAAGCACTTTGGCATTGGCCTGCTCGGCAAGAAAAATCACCCTTCTTATGGCTTCGATCTCCACCATTTCGGGCCGCGATAGATTATAGGCCAGCGGGTCCTTGCGCCCTTCAGCCTTCAGACGCTGTTCCATCAGCTTGATCAGGGGCTGGTTTTCACAATGGATGATGGCCAGCCCGTCATGCCTGGCAAGGGTCTGCAGAATGTCAAACATCACGTCGTCGCCGACAAACGGGAATTCCTTCACCGAAAAGCACATAAACATTTTGACGCACGTCGCCCCGGTATTGAGCCACAGGTCTTCCACCGCGTCGCGCTTTTCGGTGATACCCCCTCCGTGGATGCAGTAATCCACGATGCCCCGGTTTTCATAAGCTTCCTTATTAATATTATAAGAAGCGGTATCGACAATCGGGGGAATGTTCATCGGGTGTGACATGGCGGTGGTGATTCCTCCGGCGGCACAGGCCGCCGTACCGTGCTCGAAATCCTCCCGGTGCGTGAAGCCGGGGTCCTGGAAGTGGATATGGGCGTCGATAACGCCCGGGAGTATGTATTTGCCCTGAACATCGATACGCTCTTTTGCTTCAATATCCAGGTCGCCGGCTGAAATCGAAGCGATTTTGCCGTCCTTGATTCCAATCGCGCCCTGATAGCGTCCAAACGGCGTTACAATGGTCCCGTTAACAAGTACTTTGTCTGCGATCATAGAAGCTGAGCCTCCTTACACGGTTTCTTTTTATTTTAAAATCTGGCGAAAGCATTCAAAAAAGTAGTCGATTTCTTCAATTGTATTGTAATGAATCATGCTGATGCGCAATGCGGAGCCTCCATACCGGTTCGCAAGCCTGTCCATCAGGTTGACGGCCAGATAATTTCCCGTCCTCGCCTCGATTCCCATGTTGTTCAGAGCGGCGCCCAGCTCATCCGTTTCCCGTCCTCTCACATTCAGGGCGAATACGGGCACCCGCCTGTCAATGTCCTGTGCGGAGGTTAAGCCATACAGCTCCACCTCGTCAAATTCTTTTATTTTATCAAGGAAGTGCGCAGACAATATTTTTTCATACTCGGCCGCCCAGGTCATGGCGCTGTACAGCTTCCTCCGCCTTTCACCCGGATGCCCGCCTATTTCTATCTCCGCCATCCTCAGCCCGTTAGCCTCCGCATCCTCGGCAATCCGTGAAAGGTACTCCAGCGAACCGATAAAAGAAATGATCCCTTCGTGATTTTGCGTACCCACCTCGAATTTGTAAGAGTCCTCTTTCAGCATTTCCGCTATGCGGAAGGGACGGAGCCTTTCCGGATGCTCGTGGTTGACGTAGCAAAAGCCCATGTGAGGGCCGAAGATCTTATAGGTGGAAAAGGCGGCAAAATCCACGTCCGCATCTTTGATGTCTATCGGCAGATGGCTTGCGCGCTGGACGCCGTCGGCGACAACCACGGCGCCGCGGTCATGGGCCATGCGGGCGATTCTTTTCATATCGTGGACGGTCCCGATGGCATTGGATATCCATCCCACCGTAACGACCTTCGGGTTGTGCTTCAGCAGCTCTTCATAATGGTCGAAGTCCAGGGAGCCGTCCTCCGTTACCTTCCAGACATCGACCCGGATGCCTCGTTCCTCAAGCTCCAGCCATGGGGTTATATTTGAAATATGGTCGGCTTCGGTAATGATAATATGATCGCCCGCATGCAGGTCTCTCCCCAGATGATGCGCAAACAAAGTAAAAAAGGTCGTTGCGTTCAATCCGAAGGCAATCTCCGTATGATCCCTGGCGCCAATCAGCTCGGCGGCCTGCCGTCGGCCTTCTATGATCATCTGCTGAACCCATTCCAGCCTTTTGAATATGCTTCCTTTTTGGGCGTTTAAATCCTTCGTGAACGTATTCACTTTATTTATGGAAAAGCAGGGGACCTGCGCGCCTGCCGAATTATCAAAAAGATACACCCGCTCCCCCTCATAATCCGTGAGCGCGGGGAAATACCGTCTGGCCCCTGTGAACGTTTTGCAAAGCAGCTCCTGTTTCATTGTGACCTCCAAAATAAATACTGCATAAAAGATTTGTATCTCGCTTATATGATTTTTTCCAGAAAGGATATCGTGCGTTTGTGTGCCGGGCTCGTAAACAGCTCTTCGGGAGGCCCGGTCTCGATAATCTCCCCTTCGTCCATAAATACCACTCTGTCGGCAGCCTCCTTTACAAAGCCCATCTCATGGCTTACCACCACCATGGTCATCCCCTCGCCTGCGAGGTCCTTCATAACGTCCAGCACCTCGCCCACCATCTCGGGGTCCAGAGCCGAGGTCGGCTCGTCAAACAGCATGATTGTGGGACGCATCGCCAGCGCCCGCGCAATGGCGACCCTTTGCATTTGGCCTCCCGAAAGCTGTGCCGGGAAGGCCTTGACCTTATCCTTAAGTCCGACCTTGCCGAGCAGATCCATCGTCATGCCGGTGGTCTCCTCCACCCCCATTTTTTTCAGCCGCAGAGGAGCAATCCGGATATTGTCCAGTACGTTCAGGTGCGGAAAGAGGTTGAACGACTGAAACACCATGCCTATTTGCATACGAACCTTGTTGATGTTGACCTTCGGGTCCAGAATATTCGTCCCGTCAATGACTATTTCACCCTCGTTCGGCTCCTCAAGCTTGTTCATGCAGCGCAATAGCGTACTTTTTCCGGAGCCGGAGGGGCCGATGACGGCTACCACTTCGTTTTTCCGGATGTCCAGGTTGATTCCCCTGAGCACCTCCAGCTGCCCGAACTTTTTTTTAAGGTTCTTAATTTTTACCACTCTTCATTCTCCTTTCCAGCCGGTTTGAAAAAAAGATCATCGGCATCAATACGATGAGATAAATGATCATTACGCCGATAAGGGGGGTCGGACTTGCCTTCCAGGACTGGATCTGCTGCGCCTGTTTCAGAAGCTCAGGCAAAGCGATGGTCGATGCCAGCGCCGTATCCTTAAGCACATTGATCACATTTCCGGTAAAGGGGGGAATGATGATTCTTAATGCCTGGGGTAAAATAATCAGCCTCATCGTATCCAGGTAAGTAAAGCCCAGCGACCTGGATGCTTCGGTCTGTCCCTTGGGCAGAGCTTCGATGCCGCTTCGGATGATTTCAGCCACATAGGCGGCGCTCATCAGCGTAAAGGAGGTGATGCCCGCAAAATAAGGCGATAATTCAATCCCGACAAACGGCAGCGCATAATAGACAATGACGAGCAGCACGATGAGCGGAAGCGCCCGGAACACATTGATATAGAAAGTGCTGATGATCCTCAACACCTTCAAATGGCTTATCTTCAGCATCGCCAGGAGCAAGCCCAGCACCGACCCGAACAGTATGCTGAAGAAAGCCAGCTTAAGAGTAATCCAGAGCCCCTTCATCAAAAGAGGAAAACTGTCCACCAAAATAGGCATATTGAAAAATGTATCCGCTAATCTTTCCATTGCTACTCCGCCTTTGCTGTTTTGCCTTGACCGTTGCACCGTCGTTATCCAAGCTGTTTAAACCTTAAGCCTTCTGTCTGAGCTTATCATGGCCGCGATAAGCGGTAATCCCGTGATTCGGCTCAAATTTCCCGCGGCTTTTATACCGCGGGAAATTGAGCCGGGGCGCCGCACTGCGGCATATTATTCGGTCGGCACCGGAAGCACTTCAACGGTAGAGCCGACAGGATCCTGTCCAAACCACTTTTTATAAATCGTCGCCATCGTCCCGTCCTGTTTGAAGGCCGAAATGGTATCGTTGATTTCATTGCGCAGAGGCGAGCCCTTCTGAAGCAGCATGCCGTACTTTTCATTTGTCGTGATGCGCTCCGCAACGCTCATGTCGGGCTTGTCCTTTATGTAGTAAAGCGCCGCCGGTATATCTCCCAGAACGCCCTGTATCCTGCCGGCTGCAAGGTCAAGCATTGCTTCGCTGAACGTATTGTAGACGCGGATTTCCTTAAACCCGTATTTTTCTTTGTTATCATTTGCCCAGATATCCGGAGTCGTGCCGCCTTCCACGCCCACGATCTGATCCTTCATATCGGCCAGGCCTTTGACCGCCGAATCCTTCATTACGGTCAGGGATTGATCCGAATCATAATAGGGCTGGGTAAAATCCATTTTTTCGACCCTGTCCGGTTTGATTGTCACCGAAGACATGACAACATCGAATTTCCCGCCGATAAGGCCCGGAAAAAGGCCGGTAAACGGAGTGTTGATGTATTCGACCTCGTAGTTGTTTTTTTCGGCAATCGCATTCATCAGGTCCACTTCAAAGCCAACCAGCTTGTCTCCCTCGTTGAATTCCCAGGGGATGTTGCCCACATTGGCTGCAACCTTGATTTTCTTAGCTTCGGGCTCCTTGGCCGCATCCACGGTCGATGCCTCGGCCGGCGTGGCGTCAGCCACCGTAGCTGCCGTATCTGCGGCCGGTGCGGCAGTCGTTTCCGGATTGGCCGCTCCCTGGCCGGCCCCGCAGGCTGCAAGCATAAAACCTAAACACAATAAACCGACTGCCAATGCTGCTATCCTTATCTTCTTCATCATCAAAACTCCTTTAATAAAATTTTTTCAGGTTATGTTTTCTGATTTTAATGGTCAAAGCATAAAAAGGCGCCCAGGATAACCGATTCACAAAAATGAACGTTATTATCCCTGGCGCCTTTGCGTAAGATCCGATTCTTTACCTGGAATCAAAATCTTCAATTTTAACTTTACTAATTCCTACGATATACTTGTTTTGAAATTATGTCAACCAACGAATTTCATAATGCAGCATATCATCTGCAAATTTCTCTAGTTTTAGTTGAATTTTGCATGAAGCTCAATTTGTCCATTCATTTTTATGTCTCCTGCCCTCCTTTTTATCTCATATCAGAAATAAAAACCATCACAATAAAAAGTCCTTATTTATTGACGTCCTGGTCAGTAAATATAAAAATGATTCGCAACGGGTTGCTTTATCTATACTATACGCCACCTGCGGGACGGCCACATCAGCATTGTGCCTAAAAGTATGAAACCCCATTGTACACAATGCCTAATCTTAAAAAGAAATCCGCACATGTCCGCGAACAGCCGCAGGTTTACCGGATGAAAAACGCGCCGTATGCGAGCGCCGCTAAAATGATAAACGCAGGGTTGACAGACAGGAAGCGCATTGCGACCAGTGAGACCGCGGCAATGATAATGGCGGTCAGAGAGCTTGACGCAAACTTCACGTAATCAAACGCCAATAATGCCAGCAGCACAAACACAACCGGCTTTACGCCGTTGATCATCCCCTGTATCACGGGTGATTTGGCATATTTGCCCAATACCGCAGCAAACAGGATCATTACGATGACCGTCGGCAGAATGGTGGCGCCGATTGCTGTTGCCGCTCCGACATAGCCGGCGACCTTGAAGCCGATATATCCCGACATTTTTGACGCTATGGGCCCCGGCAATGCATTGCCCAATGCCAGCACATTGGCAAACTCATCCTTCGTCATCCAGTGGTAGTTGTCGACGACCTCTTTTTCCACCAGCGGTATGGCCGACGGCCCGCCGCCATACCCCAGTAATCCGGCTCTTCCGAATCCAATCAGCAGATCCAGCAGCTTGCTCATTTCGATACCCTCCTCATATTTACCAGATGTCCAGCCAGCCAGCATGTTCGCCGTCCTGCTTCCGAATAGGCTCGGGAGCTGTTTTGCTGTTCTGGATATCCTTTCTTATCTGCTCCACACATCCCAGAAAGTCCAGCCCGGGAAGCCGGCTGCAAAACCGGGACGAATCGCTTATGACGGCCCCCATGCGCCTTAGGTCCTCAATATTGGCCTTTTGTATTTCCGCGGTTTGTGAAGAGCAGCAATCCTCCACGATGATGACCTCATAATCCATGGCGTTTGCATCGTATGCCGTCGTGCGGATACAATTGGGGGTCGTGGTGCCTATCAAAACAACCGTATTGATCCCCAGCCTTCTTAAAAGCAGGTCGAGCTCCGTCTGAAAAAACGCGCTCCATCTGGGCTTGATAAGGGTGTAGTCTCCGGCCTCCGGCCTGACCTCCGCAGGCGCCTCCGCGCCGGCGCTCCCCGTACTGGAAGGCCCCATGGACCTTCCGCCTTCATTCCACGCCTTCCACCGGGTAATCTCCACGTCGCTTCCGTCCTGTCTGTAAATCCTTTTGACAAAGATTACCGGGATTCCGTGCTCTCTCGAAGCACGGATCACCTTCGCACATGCCGGCAGGGTCCCTTCCGCCGTCGCTATCCTGTGCGGAGAGCCGTTGGCGACAAAACCGTTTTCCAGGTCGATCACCACCAGCGCCGCCTTGCATATTGCATGTTCCATTTCAAATCACTCCTTTTTAACCTTGCAAATATCGATGCCCTGTACTATAATTTGGGGTAAAACAGGGAGCTGGTCATATGCCTGCAGTGATATCCGTAGGAGCCTCGGCATTGAAAATCTGCACATCCTTTTCGAGCTTTACCATACACAGCGTTTTTAACAACGTTATGAACCTCGCGGCTCCGGATAACAGCATCATCTCTCTCTGCCGGAATAACCTGCCCGACGGTCCGGCATCGCTCATAACCTCCCTGCAGGCCCCGAATTCATGGCTGACCCTGGGCTTTCATCCGGGGGAACCAGTCACCCTGTCGGAGCATGAACTCCGTTTACCCCGGAACCTTGTGATCAGCGGACTTGCAAATGCCCGGATATGGAACCCGCTGAGCGCGGAGGAGCTGCCTCGTCCCCATGACCCGAATGCCATTCTTGACCATATTAAGCGCCTCTCCTCAACCGTTTCGGAGATGGACGCCTCCGAGGGCTTTTCTTCTTTGATTCCCATATTCGGCGGCAATGATACCCACGGCGTTTCAGAGGCGGTCACCCCCTTTGCCGCAATGTACATTCCCACGATTCGAAATTTATATAAAAGCATTGCCGCCGGCGACCCGGAGGGGGTTTCCGTTCCGGCGGCGGCACTGGCAGGCGCCGGCCCCGGACTTACCCCATCCGGCGACGACCTCCTGTCCGGCCTGATGCTTTCGCTGACGCTCGCCTGCAAAATTTTCAGGTTCCCTCCGGACCTGCCGCACGCGCTATGCTCACGCATTTATGCCTGCACGGAGGGTAAAACCAATTCCATCAGCCGCCATTTTTTAAGATACTCGGCGGACGGCATTCCGGACGAGCTGTCTCAAAGGTGCATCCTCAGCCTTTTAAGCGGCTCCTTTGAAGCTGTCCGGCAATCGGCCGGCGAATTGTGCCGGGTGGGGTCGTCTTCCGGAAAGGAGCAGCTGCTCGGAATCATTCTGGGAATTCGGGCAGTCCTTGAACAAACCTCCGCAGGGCCTTTTCAAAACACTTTATAGGCGCGTTGACCACTCCCGCCCCTATCTGGCCGATACCGGCCTCTTTGTGCGCGATTCCGGTATTGATCACCGGCAGGATCCTTTTTTCCGTCACCTTTCGGATATCAATGCCTGTGGGCAGGCCGGAAAAATTCATCCCCGGTATTGGAAACTGATAGTTCTCTCGGAAGGTAATTTTCTTCATTTCATTGGTGATCCTGTAAGCCTGGCCGGTAGAGCCCATGCCCAGAAACTTAACGACCGCCGGGGCGGCCCCCATCGCAAAGCCGCCTATCCCAAGCGTCTCAATGATCGCGCTGTCGCCCATATCCGGATTTGCGTCCTCCTTTGAAAAGCCCGGGAAGTACAGTCCTTCGGGCATAAGCGCCGGTGAGCGGAACCATTCGTCGCCGAGAGCGCTCACCCTGATTCCGAATTCGGTCCCGTTCCGGCACATCGCGGTCACCAAAGAACAGTACGGAATATCCCTGCAGGTGTCCATAACGGCTTTTGAAGCCGCCATGGCAAGATTTAAAAAAAACTGCTCGTTCCCCGTAAGGAAGTTCACTGCCGGTAATATAGTTTCCTTGCCCGCGGCGCACTTTAAAAGACCGGGCAATATCGTTTTGAGGAATACCGCCGAGGCTGCAATATTCCTTTGATGCATCTCGTCTCCCATGGCCAGGGCCTTTGAAATCACTACTTTTAAGTTGATTCCTCCCAGGATGCGGACAGCCTCTTTCATCAAAGGGGCAAAATCATTTTGAAACCAGCGCAGACGCTCAATGACCTCGGCGCCGCCCGCCCCGAATCTCAATACTTTTCCGAGACCTTCATTAAACGTACTGTAAGCCGTATTCCCATGGGCCGCATTTACAACCTCGAATAACGGCATCGAATACGAAAGCATTCCCGTCATGGGTCCCACAGCGCCGAGATGGTGGTTGGGCACCAGCTTTATTCTGCCTTCCTGAACGAGCTTTTCAGCTTCCAGATCGTTTTTAGCCAATCCCTCATACTGGATAACACACAGGATCGCCCCCTTCAGCGGATGGCTCATGTCCGCCCAGGCAATGGGCGGGCCAGCATGTCCGACGGTATATCGGTCCATACAGGGAAAGGCCTCATGAGCGTATTTGATATCCATGAGCACGGGCTCCGAGGAAAAGATTTTTTCGACGGCCTTTTGATTGCCTTCCTCAATTTCCCTTTCATAATGCGCAAGCTTCTTCATCGTCTGAAAATCATAATGATAAGACGGCTTCCAGTCCGCCTCAACAACATCGCAGCCTTGTTCCTTCAAGGTCTGCGCAAACGTGGGGATGCCAATGCTCAGCACCTTCAATTCACTATTGAGCAAATTTTTTACCATGTGATTTGTCACCTTCCTGCCGATATTCGCCGATCCATGCCGCAAGCAGCGCAGCCTTTGCGTTGCTGGGCATCACAACGGCGCCGGAGGCCAGCAGCTTTTCAACTTGTCCGCTGCGGCCCGGAGAATCCGATTCGGTCCCGCATACCGAGGCAATCACCGTCAGATGCCTTCCCTCCTCCGCCGCAGCTTGCCTTGCTTTTACGATCGCCTCCGCAATAATTCCCGCAGGATCGCCGTGTCCCCCGCGGCCAAGCACAAAATCCAGCAGGACGACTGCGGTATCGGGCCGGCCTGCCGCTCTTGCAAACCTTGCGACACGGTCTTCCGGATCGATCATCGGGTGGGGCCTTCCTCTTGTAAAAGCGTCGTCTCCCAGGTCAATATACACATTTCCGACGCCGTCCTCTGCGTACTCAAGCAGGGCTGCATCCTGCAAATGGATATTCGAACGGATTTCCGGAATATGCTCAAGTCCGATAAGCACCGCCTCGTAGCACAGCGTCCCTCCCGTATAAAGGGCGTGAATATACTTCTGCCGCCCGGACATTTTTTCAGCTTCCTCTGAGGCGAGCTTTTTCAAATCCCCTTCATGGGCGTTCCGCCTGATTTTGTGTCCTTTGGCCTCCAATATGCCGGCGGCAATGTCGGCAGCTTCCTCGAGATCGGATGAAGCATACCTCAGTTTATCCTTATCCCAACGGCTTCCTCTGTCGAAAAAGCAAAACACCACCGGCTTTCTGAATTGCTCCGAAGCGGCATAAATCTTCCCGGCCGCCTCCGGATGCGGAGGTTTGGAAATGGCGACAATGACCTCGGTGTCCGCATCCTCTTCAAGCAGGCGCAAGCCTTTCAGCATTGAGCTTCCCATAACCTTCCCGCTCAGGTCGCGTCCTCCCGTCCCGATGGCATGCGATATGCCTATCCCCCTGGCGTCCAACAGACAGGCCACTTCCTGCAGGCCCGTACCCGAAGCCGAAACGATCCCGGCATTGCCCCTTTTTACGGCATTGGCAAACCCGAGCCCGACTCCGTTGAGGATAGAGGTCCCGCAATCCGGCCCCATCACCAGCAGATTTCTTTCGGAGGCGTAATTTTTCAAGAAAACCTCTTCTTCAACAGAGACATTGTCGCTGAACAAAAAGACGTTCAAGCCTTCATCCAGCGCCAATTTCGCTTCCAGCGCCGCATATTGCCCCGGTACCGAAATCAACGCCAGGTTGCATTCTTCCTTTACAATACCGGCCTCGCATGCCTCTGCCGCACCTGTCCTTTCCGGGCTGCCGGAACGTTGTGACAGCATTTCCTCCAGTCTGTTCAGCGAATTCCTTATTGCTTTGTCCGTTTTGCCCTCCACCGCAATGATGAGGTCCTCGGGACCGGCCTCGCCGCCTCCGGCATCAAGCAAGCCGCTGCGGCGCATAAGCTCCTTATTATGATCGGACCCCATCATTACCGATACGTCCCCGATATCAGCAAGCCCTTTAAGCTCCTTCGTGACAAGCATCAGCGTGACAGAATCATAATAACTGCTTTTCTTTACAATATTGCTGAGCACCTGATTTCCCCCTTTGATATGCATGGCCTGATTTACATAAAAAATCATGAACAAACGGTACAGCAAATAAAACAAACTGCACCGCAGGTATTTTTTGATTACTCCATGGTAACCGATCTTTTCGGACTGGGGCTTTTAATTGTAATTGTGAAGGCTTATCATCTTATATAAAATATACTATGATTTTTCCAAATACGCATTGGCATTGTGCATAATGGTATAAAAGACGGTTGTGCAGTGTGCATAAACATGCTTTAGAGCTCCAGAAGCCTGGAAGCTTTCAGACCCAATTGAAGCTGGAGCAGCTCTTCCGCGTCCTCCAGATCGGATTTGAGGACATCCTTGATTTTTTCAATCCTGTAAATGAGCGTATTGCGATGGATATGCAATTCCTTGGCGGACTGGCTCATGTTTTGCCTGCATTTAAAAAACACTTCCAATGTGTGGATGAAATCCATGTTGTTCTCCTTGTCAAAATCCGCAAGCCTGGCAACGGTGCTCCGGTATAAGCTCTCCAGATTCAACCTGGAGGTCCCGGAATTTAGGACATGGTATACGATCAGCTCCTGGAAGCTTATCACCGCCCTGCCCGGGCAGACGATTTTACCGATATGGATGGTTTCCATCGCCTCTTTGAAGCTCTTATTCAGATTTAGAATGCCGTTATACGCTCTGCCGATCCCGAAGGTTATTTTCAGGCCCTGCATTTTTTTGTTTATTTTCAGTAAAAGTTCTTCAACGATCTCCTTGCACACAGCGCAGGCCGATTCGGCGTCATTTCCGTCGCCTGTTTGTATAAATGCGATCACCAGATCGCTGCGGCTGATGCATACCGCTTTTTTAAGCAGCGCCGCAGAGGTCTGCTCAAACAACAGGAGGAGCTCCTTTTCAAGCCTCGGCTTGGCCTCGGGCAAAACATCGTCTTCCTTTACGACGACACAGGAATACCGCTTTGAATCATCCAGTCCGTAAAGCGCGGCTATATTACAGGCGCCGCTGTTTGCCGAGTCGATTCTTCCCGACAGCAGATCTTCGAAGAAATCCGCTCTGGCGCGTTTTTTGATCTCTTCAATTTCCTTCACCTTTATAATTTCAAAAGCAATGATGCCTGAAGCGTGCTCTACGGTTTTCAAGTCGATGTCGTTCAATTTGCGCCCCGTCTCAAAGATGCAGATGTATCCGAAATTGGCTTCTCTGGCATGAATGGGCCACAGCATGCATGGGATTTTAAGCTCATGGAGGGCAAGCTCTCTGACGACGCTTTTCCCGCCGTTATCAAGGCATTCCCTGAATTCATTTACCCAGGCGTCGGGAAAAACCGTCTGGTTTTTCCTCAAATTCAAATGCCTGTCAAAACGGAAATCCTGTTGGCCGCAATCCGAGAAGGCCAGCATACACCATTTTGCATCCAGAATCAGCAAGGGATTTTCAACCAGACTGGAAACTTCATAGGCGAGCTTGTCCAGGTCATTTTCCAGCAGCATGACATTCATTAAATGCTTATAAATAACGTCGGATTTTTCCAGCAGGACGACCTGGTTCTTGATGATTTCCCTGAATACCAGATGGCTGATGTAGGAGAGAGAATATTCATAAGGGATTTCAATCAACGGCAGGCCCACATTTTCAGCTTCCTGTATCATATTCAGGGGTATTTCCTCAAAGTAGCGTTTAATTTTCACGCCCAGTGCCGAGCATTTACATTGCGCCATTTCCTTGATGATCTGCACCTGAAAAACGGGGTCGTCTTTGAAAATGTAACCCGTCGTAATCAGCAGCTCGCCTTCCTTCAACCATCGGATGGTATCGGGATTATCCATGATGTTAACGCTTGTAATTACATTGCCGTCACCGCATCGGCCCGCAACACTCCTGATCCCGCTGTTCGGGTCCAGCTTCAGCAAATCCCCTATTGTAAAAGACATGGGCGTCCTCCTAATAAACTACAAGTCAGCAGCTCTATTCCTGCATTCCCAGGCTTTCAATCCCTTTTCCGGATCCCCGGCTCTATATATAAAAAATGCCGTCAAACCAAGCCTATCAGTTTGCAGCATCGATGCTTCACCATTGTAAACATATAATATTTTATGTAAATAATGAATTTATAATAGCATACAAACTGCATAAATTCAACCTTCATTTCGTGCCGGCTTTCCTAACGGGCGAGTGGAAAAAGGCAAATGATCCCAAATATTTTTTTGTTTTATGGCAAAAATTATTAAAAATTTAAGGTGAAAAAGTACGTAAGCAGGACGTCCCATTAGAATATTTAAGCTTAAATCAATTATACCATTAATTATTTAGCTATTTTGCGAGTTGTATTTAAATATTTACATGCCTGTAGTATCATCATGTCAAGAAAACCTTCCGGAAGAGGCTATAGGATGGATGAACTTGATATCAGCATACTGAACCTGCTGCAGAAAAACGCAAGAATTACAATACCCGACATCAGCGGGCAGGTGAATTTACCTGTTTCCGCCGTCAGCGAGAGGTTAAAAAAGCTCGAGTCGTCCGGGGTTATTGTACAATACACGGCCATATTGAATTCAGAGCTTCTGCAAAAGCGCCTGACAGCCATTATGTTTGTCAGAATTGAACATCCAAAGTACAATGAGAAATTTAACCAATTGGTGTTGGGCGAGGATGAAATTCTGGAATGCAACTACCTGGCGGGGGATTTTGATTACGCTCTGAAAATTGTTACCGAAAGCACCGTTACCCTGGAAAAGCTTTTAAATCGGGTAAAAAGCCTGCAGGGTGTGCAAAAGACAAAGACTGTCGTGGTGCTATCAAACATTAAAAACAGTTTTTCGGTGAAACCCGGCGCATAAACAACAAAACATCTGATTGAGGAGGATGAATCACTATGATGATAGGGATTCCGAAAGAAATAAAGAACAATGAAAACAGGGTGGCGATTACGCCTGCGGGCGTCCATGCCCTTGTAAAATCCGGCCACGGCGTGATCGTCGAAGAAGCTGCGGGATTGGGCAGCGGGATTACAGACGCCGAATATACCGATGCCGGCGCCGAAATCGTCAAAAGCAATACCGAAGTATTCGAAAGAGCTGGGACGATTGTTAAAGTAAAAGAGCCCCTCCCCTCCGAATATGATTTGTTCAGGGAAGGCCAGGTACTTTTTACATATCTCCATCTGGCTCCGAATCCTTCGCTTACGGAAGCCCTGCTTAAGAAAAAGGTAACCGGCATCGCATATGAAACCGTGCAGCTCCGGGACAGTTCCCTCCCATTGCTTTCACCCATGAGCGAGGTGGCCGGAAGGATGTCCGTACAGGTCGGCGCCTTCTTATTGCAAAAATACAGCGGCGGCGCCGGCATTCTGCTGGGCGGCGTGCCCGGAGTGCTGCCGGGAGAGGTCGTCATCATCGGCGGCGGCATCGTCGGGACCAATGCCGCCAAAATAGCGTTGGGCTTCGGCGCCCGGGTAACCGTCCTCGATATCAATAAAAGCAGGCTCACTTACATTGATAATATTTTTGCCGGAAAAGCGGCCACACTCGTCTACAATGAGTACAATGCCGCAGAAATGGTGAAAAGAGCCGACCTGCTCGTAGGCGCGGTTTTGGTTGCCGGCGCCAAAGCGCCGAAGACCGTTACGGAGGAAATGGTAAAAACCATGAAAAAAGGGGCCGTCATTGTGGACGTCGCCATCGACCAGGGAGGCTCCGTCGCCACGATCGACAGAGTCACGACACACGATCATCCCAGCTATGAAAAATACGGCGTTATCCATTATTCCGTCGCCAACATGCCCGGGGCTGTCCCCAGAACCTCAACCTACGCATTGACCGCAGTGACCCTTCCGTATCTGCTCCGGATCGCAGACAAAGGGGCAAAGCAAGCTCTGCTGGAGGACGAGTCGTTAATGCGGGGCTTGAATACCTTTGACGGAGCCGTCACGTATGAACCCGTCGCAGACAATTTGAATCTGGCTTATGTACCGGCTGAAACGGCGTTGCATTGACAATCTTCGTATCGCCGATAGCCTTTACCATGGCGCCCTATAGCAAAAAAATGAAGCCGCGGGTTTGTTCTTAACCCCGACTTCATTTTTCCTGTGACGAGTGGTTAACTTTATTTATCCCTAAACAAGCACTCTTCTTGTGGGTTTATTTTCTGAATATTTTCCGCCGATCGGTTTCCCCGATGCCGGCACGGCTCTTTCCCTGCCCCACTCCCTTATCGCTTCAATTTTCTCCGGGCTTGTTTGGGATAAAGGGACGACATTCCCCAGGGAAGTTATCAGAAGTTCATCGGTCAATTGTAAATCGTCATTCGCCAGCAAACGATAGGATATATCCCTGATAGACGATTCCAAATCAGCTCCGGTGAATCCGTCGGTAACCTTTACAATTTCAGCCATCGTAACCTCCGACAGGTTTGCCTTCAAATATTTCTTTGCGTACAAACCAATGATTTCCTTGCGTTCTTCCTCCGTCGGAAGATCCACAAAAAACAATTCATCAAAACGGCCTCTTCTCAACAGCTCTGACGGAAGCATGGATACATCGTTTGCCGTCGCAACAACAAAGACCAGCTTTTTACATTCCTGCATCCAGAAGAGGAATTGTCCCACCATTCTCGTCGTAACACCAGATGAATCACTTCCGGAACCGCTGAGACCTTTTTCAATTTCATCTATCCATAATACGCATGGCGATACATGCTCGGCAGTTTGAAAGGCTTCCTTCAGCTGATGCTCGCTTTGGCCTACATACTGTCCCTGAACTGTGGCGAAATCCAGTCTGTATAAAGGAAGCTGCCAGAATGCGGCGATAGCTTTTGCCGAAAGGGACTTTCCGCATCCGGGAACACCCACAAGGAGTATGCCTCGCGGCGCCTGTATTCCTCTTTTTAACATTTCGTCCCGCTTTTCAGGATTCTGTAGTTTCTTTTTGTCATCCAGCCAGCTTTTCAACCCGCTTAGTCCGCCAACATCAAGAATATTCTGAGATATCTCTATTCTCTCCAGCCCCTGAATATTGGAGAAAAGTCTATCTTTTGCGAATTTGAGTTCTGTCAGATCGCATTTTTTAATCTGCCTGTTGGCAATCAGTGAAGCGATAACGTTTTGCGCCTCAACCCTGGTCACCCCGGCCAGTGTCGTAGCCGCCTCCCTGAAATCGTTGTTATCCCACTCGATCGTTATATCTCTGCGGTAGGGTTCGATATTTTCGTAAATTATCTGGAGCATTTCCTGTTCATTGGGCAAATCCAAAGCCGCGGTCATTCCCAATCTCTGCAGCTGGCTCCATACCGGGTTGGTGGTTATAACAATAATTACGCCGCCGTTTTCTTCCGCCAACGATACGATGTCCGTAAGATATCTTGAGGTCATGGTATCCGCCTCAATATCGGATACTTCCGATAAAACAAAAGTTAAATTCTGTTTCATCTTTATCTGCTCGGCAATAAAGTCCAGAGCCCCCATGACGGATTTATCATCGTTGACGGTTTTGCCTGTTGAAATATCGAACATACCCTTTGACAAGGTATGGACGTAAAAGGGCAATGACAAATCAGCTGAAACGGCTTTCATTATTTCAACAGCTCTGGCCTTTTCAATCGTATTAAATGAAATGAAAGGTATCCTTGCCAGCGAATATCTTTTTATCGTAGAGATGCATGTGCTGTAATCCATACCATCAGTCCTCCAAATTATCTACTTTGTTTCTTTTAATGATACTTGATAATGCACCCGTTCTGTCATTTTTTAAGCTTGTAGCTTCCAATGACTTCTGCATTGCATTTGCTTGATCCTTAATCGCTTTAACAAGCATTTGGACATCTTCGGAAGGCAGAACGGGGACTTTTGCCAAGCTGATTAAAAATTTAAACTCCTTCCTCAACAGCAGCAGCGTATTTGTAAGTGCGTTAAGATCGCCGCCGGATGTCTGCACGGCACGCGAAAATTTATCCGACGCTTTTTTTATCCTGAATTGAATTACTTCGCTCAGTTGCGCCGCAAATCTACCCGCTACGCCGGCCGACAGGACAAGGGTTCCTTTTTGAACGGCGCCAAGCGCCTCGGCGTCTTTCGTCCCTTCTCTGACGGCGTCGAAACAGTCAAGCCATTCGGAATATGTACCTGGAGCTTTCATATGTTTCTTTTCACCCTCCTGATCACCATTGCGGGAGGCAAAAGATCCCATTGCGGCAGAGCTGAAGCAAATTCGTCCAGACTCGATTTTTCATTTTGCCCCGATGCGGCACTATTTTGTACCCGGACAGGTTTTTGAGATTCATTCTGATTTACATATGAATTAACATCGTTATTTGTCATAATCCTTCATCCTCCAAAATTATAATATTTGACGCACCTTTTGCGAATCAAGGATTGAAATATATTGTTCCGGCGAAAGCTGATTCAGGAAGTCCATCACCCTGGAATAATCCGAGTCTTTCGCTGCATAGAGCCTTCTGAAGTCAACCGTTTCGGCCAATGCGGCCTTCAAAATAGTCCGGGCATTGTTCCAGAATTCTTCCATTTGCGCGCTTGTGGCAGCTTTGAGCTTTTTAGCCTTATTGTACTCTAAGAATACAAAAAGACCGACGCCGGCAACCGCCAATAATGGAACTATAATCGTTGAAAGACCTATGATACCTACAATTGCGCCAATGATTCCGGCGATTATTATTTTAGGTGAAAACCATTTGATTTTGCTCAAAGCCTCTTGCTTATTTTTATATACATGCGCATCAAGTGAGCCGTCAAGCTCGGCTTCGTTTTCTCCGTTCCTGGTGGTCCCTTCCCAATCGGATATTTTTATTGATATTTCTGTTGGAATGCTTGCTCTGCTCTTCGCGGTCAAATCCTCATAAGCGTTGATAATCCATTCCTTTGAAAGTGAGATGGCCAGCTTCTGCGTTGCAATCAGGGCTCCTGTCTTTTCCGGGTTTAAGGCAACATCAGTCAGGTGCTGGGAGAAATCGCCATATTGTTCATAGGCATGGATTTCGCTATTAAATCTATCCGCAGCTCTCCCGAGATTTCCGTTTTCTTGAATAATAAGGCGATTGTACCTAAGTTCTCTGCGCAACGGAAGCTCTTCATTATCATAATTTTCAACCAGGTTATCCAGGATTTCATCTGTCTTTGAAGCAACGGATGCCGTATTGCCTGCAGGTGCATTGAATATAGTGCTGAAGTAAGTATGTACAATATCATGCGTCTTTGCCCAGGCTAATATTTCCTTCAACTGCGGCCATGTTGGACTGTTGTCTCTAAGATAAGGAAACTCACCTTCGTCCACAAAAGCCTTTTTACCCACAATTGCGTTGCTCCATTGCTGCTTTTGCGCTTCAAAAAAGCCGGTGCGGGAAGATAATTCATCGAGCCATTCTTTAATTTTGTTTGCGCACTTTCCTTTTGCATCAACGCCAAACAGTCCGCTCGCAAAGGCATCCAATACAACAATTACCCGGTTTTCCATTTTAGCCGGATCCTGCATGCCGAAATACCTTTCAAGCCAGTCTAAGGAAGCATTCAAACGTCCTGCTCTTCTGCTGATCAGGCAAAAAAGCAAGGATGTCTTTTCGTCATCTCTTCTCATAGCTTCTTTAAGAGCACGTTCAGCCAACTCCCTTTCATCGCTCAACCATGCCGACAGAGCGATAAGCGCCGGAGCGAGCCAATATCTTGGAGTGGAAAGCATCAGCTCTTCCGTAGCGGTGGATATGGTTTCCTTTCTGACCACACTTATGTCGGCAGCCTGGAGAATACCAACCGTGTGTTTGCGGATGGTATCATAGTGCCCGAAATCTTTCTCCAATTGCTGTTCGAGTATCACAACCGTCTGCTTCGCATCTGCCACGGCCGCAATTCTTTTCGATTCGTCGGCAAACGCTTTAAATTCCTTCATAAGAGCATCAACTTCCGAGGAAACAAGATCAACCTTTGAACCTACCGCCTCGACTTGCCCTGAAACATAGTCCACATGCTCTGCCACCACCGATATATTGTGCGCCAGAGTGTTTATGTTGCTTTCAATGCCATTCAAGTTCGCACTGTTAATTGTATAATCAGCCATAAATTTTACCCTCCGATAATTTATTTACAAACTGCAGCCGGTAACAGCCACGGTACCATCTACCTTTACCGGCCTCAGTGCATTGACATACACTTCTATAA